>JAWOEP010000303.1:0-5687 GCA_046482705.1 Desulfotignum sp. | reverse complement strand
AAAACCGTTTCACACATTTTTGTTTTACAATTTTTGTTTTTCCCCTGTATCATGGTTGGACAGGTTACCGGGTATATGATAAAAGTATTTTAATAACACCCATGCCCTGGCGGGCACAACAAAGTATGGGAACTGTTAGTTTTTAGCTGTTAGCTGTTAGCTTTTAGCTGAGTACTGATGGCTGACGGCTTTCATATAACCGGTTACCCGATTGCAGGAATGCTTAAGATGAATTTTTTTGCCCGATACCTTGTGCAGGCACTGTTTTTTTTTGGCATACTCTTTTGCTGTACAGGAAATTGCTTTGCTGATGAAACCCGGATATACACCAACCAGATCGGTATGCGCTTTGTTTTGATTCCGGCAGGACAATTTGTCATGGGCAGTCCCCCATCTGAAAAAGGCCGGCGATGGAATGAAAAACAACACCGGGTGACCATTTCAAAAAGTTTTTATATGGGGGAAACCGAGGTCACCCAGGGACAGTGGAACCGCCTGGCTTCCCCCAACCCGTCCGCCTTCAAGCTGGGCAGCCGATATCCTGTGGATTCGGTATCCTGGCATGAGGCCATGCAGTTCATTGCCTTTCTCAACAAACTGGAAAAAACAGACCGGTACAGGCTGCCCACAGAAGCGGAATGGGAATACGCCTGCCGGGCAGGCGCCACCACCGCTTTTGGCACCGGTCCCATCACCACCATCTCCTGCACAGAGCCGGAACCGGCACTGCTCAATACTGCCTGGTATTGCTACAACTCCGTGCTGTCAGGTCCACCCAGAGATTTTAAACCCCATCCGGTAAAAACGCTGAAACCCAATGCCTGGGGACTTTACGACATGCACGGCAATGTCCAGGAATGGGTATTGGATGCATGCAAAAGCCACAGTTTATGGCGCAGAAGCATAGGACCTGTGACAGATACCTACCAGGATAATATTATAGACCCTCTGGAAAGAAAAGGGGACCACCGGGTTGTCCGGGGAGGAGGCTGGTTCCAGAACGGCCAATACCAGAGATGTGCCTTTCGCAGTTTTTACAAGCCTGTGGCTGTCAGAAACAGCCTGGGATTCCGCATTGTTCTAACCCGATGATGAAAATTTGCGGCAAATGGGCCTCATCCAGGCATGATTGCGCATGAACGATACAGACCGGCTCAAAAAAACGTTTTTCAGGCGTGTTACATCCGGGCCTGAATACGCTTGAACAGACCCAGGCGTTTTTTCAGAATCAGCAGTCTGAGCCATTTTTCCAGATCCTGTGCCACCCGGGTTTCCCTCTTGTTTGTGGCAGTGTCCGGCTTTTGTACTGTATGTGCCGCAGTGGGGAAAGATGCATTTTCCAGGGCTGTTTTCATACGTGCGCAGGCAGCCTGGATATCTGTATCTTTTCCCTGGAATTTTTCATTGAACCTGTCATAGATATGTTTTGCATCCTGATAATATCCCTGGCTTTCATATGCCTTTGCCAAAGACAGGGTATTGTATTCATGGTCCATGGGTTCTGCCCTGTGTTATTTTTGTTGTTTGAAAATCAATTCATCCGGTTCTGCCATGCCGTGTTCATGCCGGGCCAGGTGTTTGATATAACCGATATCCTGTTTCAACCGCAGAATCTGTTTTTCTATGATTTTATTTTCCTGTCTTGTGATGTGTATCCGGGATGATACAGCTGCTTTTTTTAATTTAAGCTGCTCATAATCTCTGATTCCGTTTTCAGAAAACACAATCAGAAACAATATTACAACCATGAGTACAAGGGCCAGAAAAAAACCTGTTTTTTCAAGTACTGCCATATGAATCAGTCCTTTTCTGCTCTTTTTTTCAGCCAGTGCAGTGCCATATCAACCTCGGGAAACCGCATGGCTCTGGCCGCAAAAAACACCACAGACATCCCAATAATCACACAGGCGGCCATACCTGCACCAAGCAGCAGTTTTCCTTGTGCATCAGTGATGATAAACCCGGCTGCCCCTTTTACGCAAAATGTCATTATAGCAGATAAAAAAAGGGCTCTGCAAGCTGAAACAACCATTTGCATGCGTGAAAATTTCACCTGTGCCGGAGGATGAAAAACAAGATAGACAAATCCGGCCGCCGATGACAGGGAAACAGACAAAGCCAGTCCTGTAATACCCAGGGGATTGATCAAAACAGATGCAAACACGAGATTGGCACAAATGCATATAATGCCGGCAAAAAAAGGATGCCGGAAACTGGAAACAGCAAAATGAAGAGTGACAAAAACCCGGGCACCGATGAATGCCCACAACCCGGTTGCCAGATACAACAGACAATGTGCTGTCTGGGAAACCGCACCGGCATCAAACGCCCCCTGGCTGAACAACAAACGGACAATGGGATCATTGAGGGCCATGAGCCCGGCCATGGCCGGCATAGCCACAAACATCACCAGCCGCACCCCGGTATCAAATACCGGCACAATTTCCTCTATGTTCCCGGCTGCCGCTTTTCTTGAAAAAAAAGGCAGCAGTACAATGGAAAAAGACACGGCAATCAAAGCCAAAGGAAACTGCACCAGACGGTCGGCATAGTAAAGAAAAGACACACTGCCCTCTGCCAGAAAAGAAGCAAAAAAAGAAGCCACCAGGATATTCACCTGATAGGGTGCGGCCCCCACCATGCAGGGCACCATTTTTTTTGCACTGTTCACAACACCGGGATGGCACAAAACAAACCGGCCAGGATTGAGCATGCCGCAACGGATCATGAAAGGCACCTGAAACACAAGCTGCACCAGACCGCCAAAGACAACACCCAGTGCAAGTCCTGTGACCGGAATATCAAAATATCCGGTTGCTGAAAGGGTGAAAAAAATCACCACCAGATTAAACACAAGGGGCGTCATTCCCGGCACATAAAAATTGCCCAAAGTATTGAGTACGCCCATGAACAAAGAAATTAGCATGATAACAAACACATACGGCATCATGATTTTAAACAGCAGCAGGGCCAAAGAAAACTGCGCGTCTCCGGGCACAAATCCCGGTGCCATGACCTGCAGTATCCAGGGTGCAAGCAGCAGCCCGGTCACAACCAGAAAAACCCCCAGCGCAGACAGAACGATGAGAGCGGAAAACACCATGGAAACAGCCTGGTCCCTGCGGCCGGTCTCCAGAAACCGGGAAAATTGCGGCACAAAGGCAATGCTGAATATGCCGTCAGAAAAAAGTTTTCTGAGCAGGTCAAAAGGTCTGAACGCAATAAAGAATGCATCGCTCTGGGCGGATGTGCCAATGACCATGGCAATCAATGCATCACGAATAACCCCGAGAATCCGGCTTACAAGGGTAAAACCGCTGAGAAAAGCTGTGTTTTTGACCAGGGCCATGAATAGATTTTCCTTGACAAAAAACAAAAAATTTTATATCTATTTCTTTTTATAAGATAACACATAATACAATTAAATTGACGAATATAAGGAGCACACCCAAATTGGCCAACCACAAATCTGCAAAAAAACGGGCAAAACAGAACCTGGTCAGACGACAGAGAAACAGATCGGTTAAAACCACACTGAAAACCCTGGAAAAAAAGATGCGCACCGCCAAAGCAGCCGGTGATGACACAGCTTTGGAATTGATGCGCCAGAACCAGTCCGCCCTTCAAAAAGCATCCCAAAAAGGCATTATCCATAAAAAAACCGCTTCCAGAAAGATTTCAAGACTTTCCAAACTGGTGAATGCCTGAACATTTATAGATAAAGACAGGATCTGCCTGCTGCCAGATCCTGTCTTTGCATTGTATTCATTCTGTTAGAAATTGGCCATCATCTGACTGACAAGGCGTTCTGCAATCCGCTGTGCAATGATCCCGATGGCGTCATTGATACTGGCCTCATCGTTTATCTTGTCTGAATCCACCAGATAGGAGTCAAACGAAGAAAAATTATTTGCAGACCAGAGAACATCGCCGTCTGCGTCCAGAAGCTGAACATCCACCAAAGCGGTTATCCTTCTTTCTGTTACTGTTTCTGTGGAAGACCGGGACAGGGTGGAAAAGGTAATGGCTTTGACCCTTCCTTTGATCCGGCGGGGGGCATCGGCAGGATCCATCACTTTTGTATCGGTTTCCTCCTGAATTTCTCTGATCAGCTCATTGGTAAACGCAATGCCGGCACGGGTCTGAGCACTGTTGTTTTCAAATACTTCCACCCCCACCCTGGCCACATTCCGGTGTAAATATCCGCCCCCTTCCAGGCGGTATCCACAACCGGCAACCAGAAGCATCCCCAGTATTATCAAGATTGCCGTTTGCATATTCTCGGTTTTCATCTCAGGCAGTTTCATATTACACCACTATATTTACAAGGATCTGTTTTTTTCGCACGAGAATTATTTTTTTCACCGGTTTGTCCTGGATATGCTTTGCAATCTTGTCATCAGCCAGGGCAGCTTCTTTAATAGCATTTTCCTGTGCATCCGGAGCCACACTGAACCTGGACCGCAGTTTGCCGTTGACCTGCACCACCACCAGCACTTCATCGGTTTCCAGGCTGTCTTTGCGGAAGGTGGGCCAGGGCTGTTCCAGAATGGATCCCTGGTGCCCCATTTTTTCGAACAATTCCTCACAAAAATGCGGAACAAAAGGACTGAGCAGCAGCACCATGTTTTCCATGGCAGACAATACCACGGCCTGCATCTGGTTGTCTGCTGTATCCAGATCCACCGCGTACACGGCATTCACCAGCTCCATAACCGCTGATACAGCTGTATTAAAATGAAAACTTTCATCAATATCCGCTGTCACCTTCTGTATGGTCTGGTGGGTTTTGATATACAGGGATCTGGCTGCCTGATTTTCCAGGTCAGCCGCAGGTCCGGTGAACAAGGATACCTGCTGCTTATCAATTTTGCGCATACATTCCAGGGCCAGACGCCAGACCCGGTTGATAAATCGGTTGCTTCCCTCAACACCGTCCTCACTCCATTCCAGATCCCGTTCCGGCGGCGCTGCAAACAGACAGAAAAGCCGGGTGACATCTGCCCCGTATTTTTCAAGAAGTTCATTGGGATCCACCACATTTTTTTTGGATTTGGACATTTTAATGACCCGGCCGATGTCAACCTCTTTGCCGCAGCGCTTACAAATAACGGTATCATTGGATTGCTTTTGCACCTGCTCCGGATACAGGTATCCATGCTCCGGGCAGGTCATGGTTTCTTTGCACACCATTCCCTGGGTGAGCAGTCTGGTAAAGGGTTCTTTAAAATCAATCATGCTAAAATGGTGCAGCACCCGCATAAAATACCGGGAATACAGCAAATGCAGCACAGCATGTTCCACCCCGCCGATATACTGGTCCACCGGTGCCCAGTATTTTACGGCCTGCTCATCAAACATGCCCTGGTCAAACCTGGGTGAGCAGTACCGCAGATAATACCAGGAAGATTCCACAAAGGTATCCATGGTATCGGTATCCCGGCTGGCATCTTTGCTGCCGCAGGCAGGACAGTCCGCATGTTTGAAATAATCCAGGGTGGGCAGAGGAGAACCGCCTTTTGCCAGCAGGTTGGCATCTTCAGGCAGGGTAATGGGCAGATCCGTTTCCGGGACGGGCACCACGCCGCAGTCCGGACAGTGGATCACGGGAATGGGCGCACCCCAGTAGCGCTGCCGGGAGATGCCCCAGTCCCGTGATCCACTGTCCGGACTGCGGCGTGGTGCCC
>JAWOEP010000074.1:0-6791 GCA_046482705.1 Desulfotignum sp. | reverse complement strand
CCTATTATCTGGATTTTCTGCCCTTTAACAAGGTATTGGGCATTGCAATCGATGTGCTGGATTATGACACAGGGGATGCACAGGTCAGTTTTCCCATGAAACCGGAACTGATCGGCAACTCCGCCGCCGGTATCCTCCACGGCGGGGTGACGGCTGCGGTGATTGATTTGACCGGCGGGCTGAGCGCCCTTATCTCCTGTGTAAAATACCATGAAAAAGAGTCCCTGGAGAAGCTGTACAAGCGGTTGACCGCATCTGCCACCATTGACATGCGGGTGGATTACCTGCGGCCGGGCAAAGGGGATGCATTTGTGTGCAAAAGCCGGATTATCCGGGCCGGCTCCCGGATTGTTGTGTCAAAAATGGCATTGTCCAACCACCGCGAAGTGTGCATTGCCACCGGCACCGGTACCTATCTTATCGGCTGATTGTATTGTTTTATCGGCTGATCATTCTTTTTCCGGGGATTTCATTTTCTGTAAAGACGTTTTAAATGCCTGGCAGGGGTCTTCATAAGACACCCGCTGTGTCAGCCAGATATAGTCGGCCGGGGGAAGGGATGCAAATCCTTCCAGGTCCAGTGGTGCAGTATAATCTTTTAAATCAGACGGTTTTGGTCTGACCTCGGTCAGAGCCAGGTTCACCTGGGACAGGGCAGGGGCCAGAAATTTTACCCGGTCCACAACCCCCAGTCCATATTCTGTATGACCGTTTCCGATGATCACCACCACCGGCCCGGTTGTTTCCTCGGCCAGCATGGTGATGGACCGGGCCATGGTGTCATTTCTGGCTGTCCAGGTATCATAGAGCCTGTCCATCATATCTTCGTTTCCCATGCCGCAGTGCACTTTTGTGAAAACAGCCTTCATATGCTGCGCATAAACCGGGTTGTCATAGCCGGTGGAAAATATCATTTTTTTTTCAAGACCTGTGATATTGGCCAGGCCCTTGCGGGTAATCCTGCGTTTCTGGGGACCGGACAGATCCAGGCCGGCTGCAGTAAGGGTGTTGTCCCTGGCCAGTTTCAGCAGATCAAAATAATACTGCCACATCCGGTCGGACTGCCGGTCCCAGTGTAACTGCCTGCGCAGATCGGTTTCTATCATGGTATTGATTTTTTCCGGGTGGTCATGGCTGCCTGAATCCACAAAACGTAACAGCAGCGGGGTGTCATGGACGGCAAAAAATTCAAACCCAAGGGCAGGGGACAGGCCGGTATCCAAAAGGTGCTGGATGATCCTGTGCTGGATGGCATGGTGCATGGGGTTGTCATGTTTTTCAGACAGATATATCACCTCATGGTCCATGAGATCTGCCATGAGGCGCGAAAAGGGTATCACAGCGCCGGTGCGGCCATCCAGAATTTTTCCGGCAAGGGGATCGTCGGGCCGCACCGGTTTTTTATCGGTTGCAGCACAGGACTGGAGCAGGAGAATCAGGCAGCATGCAGCCGGAATCAAAAAAATGCGTATCATGGGAGGCAGGTCTGAAAACATGTCCCAAGGTTACACTTTTTTAAAATACAATACCAGGCTTTTTCCCAGCACCGGATTCAAAAGCCGGTCCAGGAATGCGGTGATGCGCGGTTTTTCCATCATATCCCAGACCAGCAGTCTGTGGTACAGATTCACCAGAGGCACATCTGTGCGGTCAGGGCCTGTCAGGCACTTCAGCCACCAAAAGGGGGTATGGATGCTGTGTGCAGAATGGGAACCGGTCAGTACCATGTTTTTGGCGCCAAATTTTGCCTTCAGATCTTTTTTGCAATAGATTCTCACATGGCCCCCGGGGGTGGCGGCATAGGCATCGGATAACAGCCAGCAGATTTTTTCCGGCCAAAATCCGGGCACGCTCACCGCAAGCATCCGGCCGGGTTTGAGGATGCGCACCAGTTCAGACACTGCCTTGTCATCATCAGAAATATGTTCCAGTACCTCGGAACAGATCACCGCATCAAAACTGTTGTCTTCAAAAGGCAGGCAGGTGACATCCATGCAGGACACAGAAAAATGGTTGCACGCCACATCATCCAGGGCCTGGTGAAAAGCAAGCTTGTTCCTGGTGGACACCAGGTTGTCATATCCGGCATCCCCGCCCACACAACAGGTGCCGGGCAGGCGGCAGGCGGCAGCCATGTGCCGTCCTTCACCGCAGCCGATATCCAGAATCCGGTGGCCGGACCGGATATTCAGACGGTTGAAATCAACGGTAATCATGGATGATTTCCCGGTATGCCTGAACGGTTTTTTGGGCGGTGGCTTCCCAGGTAAATTGTGACAATACCCGTTCATACCCTTTTTGGGCCAGGGTTTCCCGCAGGGATGCATCATCGAGCAGTTCTTGAATGGCTTTTTCCAGGGCCTGGCTGTCACCCGGAGGTACCAGTTTTGCCGCATCGCCGGCCACCTCGGGCAATGCCCCGCCTGTGGTGCAGATCACAGGGATCCGGCAGGCCATGGCCTCTCCCACCGGCAGGCCGAACCCTTCATACAAAGAGGGTACCACAGCAATGCTGGCTTTGGCATATTCCCTGATAAACCGGTGCTGGTCGATGCGGCCGGTAAATTCCATGTGGTTTTCCAGGTCCAGCTGCCGCACCAGCCGTTCAATGCCCCCGTTTTTTTTGGGGGTGCCGATGACCACCAGATACGCGTTGCATTTTTTCACCATGTTTTTTACGGCATGCAGCAGGTGGTACAGCCCTTTGAGGGGGGTATCGGCAGAATTGGTGACAATGATGCGGCCGGGAATTCTTTTCACCCCTTCCAGGGGATGAAAACTGCAGGTATCGATGCCGTTGGCAATAGTGGTGAACCGGGTCTCCGGAATATGGAATTCCGCTGCAATATCCTGTTTTGATATGTCCGACACTGTGAGAATCCGGGGCAGCTTTCTGGCCACCCTTTTTTGCATGTGTATAAAAGAATACCAGCGCAGGGCTTTGATCTTTTTGATAAAGGAACGGGTGGTCTGAACCGCCAGCCTGCGGTCCACGGTCATGGGGTGGTGGATGGTGGCGGTGACAGGCACTTTTTTCATCAAGGAAAGCAGGCCGTAGGACAGGCTCTGGTTGTCGTGGATGATATCATATTGGTTTTCTTTGCCCTTGAGATGCCGGACCACCCGCATTCCGAAGGTCCAGGGTTCAGGATATCCCATGGCAGACACATCCAGCCATTCCAGCAGATTTATCATGTCGGTAAGTTCCGACAGCCTGGGGGTGCGGAACAGATCCTCCGGGTTGTACAGATCCAGGGTCTTGAGCATGGTCAGTGTGCCATGGCCGTTCAGCTGGGGATCAGGCGGGCCTGCAATGATTTCCACCTGGTGGCCCAGGTCACACAGGGCCTGGCTCAAATGCCGGATATACACGCCCTGACCCCCGCAGTGGGGGTTGCTCCTGTAGGAGAGCAGTCCTATTTTAAGGGATGATTTCATGGGGAAAAAGTTTGGTGCGCCCGGCTGGAATCGAACCAGCGATTTTCAGCTTCGGAGGCTGACGTCTTATCCACTGGACTACGGGCGCATAAAAACAATAGCTGTTATACCAGATTATGAGATAAAATCCATATCAAATTTTTCTTTTGCCTCTCCTGCCACATACAATGACCCTGCTATGCACACGGCATCTTCATCTGAACTGGTTGAAATTGCAAGATTTACCGCATCTGCCACATCTTCTTTCACCTGGATGGTACCGGAAAAAATTTTTTTTGCAGCAGCCGCCAAAACATGGGTGGGCAGGCTTCTGTCTATTTTTGCCCGGGTGATGATCACCCGGTGTGCTGCTGGCAGCAGGTATTTGAGCATGGCTTCATAGGGCTTGTCATCAAGAATCCCCACCACCAGGGTCAATTTTTTTCCTGCCAGTGTGGTGGACAGATATCTGCCCAGCACCTGGGCTGCCTTGCGGTTGTGGGCCCCGTCCAGGATGACCAGGGGGTTTTTCTGGATGATTTCCAGTCTGCCCGGCCACCTGGCTGTGCCAAGTCCTGTTTTAACCAGTGCCGGGGTGAGGGTGTACTGCAGATCATTTTTGCTGTTCCGGTCAAAAATCAGCTCACATGCAGCCAGGGCCAGGCTGACATTTTCCTTCTGGTGATCCCCGGGCAGGGGTATTTTCAGATCCGGGATGTGCAGGTGCAGCCCCCGGTAGGTAAAAAAGGGTCTGCCGGGATTTTTGCGGATAAAAAAATCGTGCCGGAACTGATACAGGGGAGCAGATTTTTCCCGGGCAATATCTTTGAGCACCTTGATGCCCGACGGCTGGGTAACACTGGTAACCACCGGTGTGGTCTGTTTGATGATACCGCCTTTTTCGTTTGCCAGTGCCCGGATGGTACCCCCGAGATACTCTGTATGCTCAATGGACAGGTTGGTGATCACACTGACCCGGGGCAAAACAATATTGGTGGCATCAAATCGTCCGCCCATGCCGGTTTCTATCACAGCCCATTCCACCTGCTGTGCAGCAAAATGATAAAAGGCCATGGCAGTGGCAATTTCAAAAAATGTGGCGTTTCTTTTGCCGGTATCAGCAGCGTTGACAGCCTCATAGGCCGTCACCACATCCGCATCTGTGATCATGCGGCCGTTGACACAGATTCTTTCATTGAAGGTTACCAGATGGGGGGAGGTGTACAGGCCGGTCCTGAAACCGGCTGCCTGGAGAATGGAAGCAATGTAGGTGGCAGTGGAGCCTTTGCCGTTTGTGCCGGCAACATGCACCGTCAGAAATTTTTTTTCAGGATGCCCCAGGACCTGTAATATATTTCCTATGGTATCCAGTTCCAGTTTGATACCGAACCGGCCCAGCCGGTATATTTTATCAAGGCATTCCTGGTAGGTTGTGGCCATTGTCAGCACATAAAAATCCCGGCATGCCATTGTACATAACTGGTCTGCCGGGATGGTTTAAAGTGTTTATCTGCGTTTTCTGCGGGCTTTTGATGCAGCAATCCGTTGTCTTCTCATTGCTTCCCGCATTTTACGTCTTCTGTATTGACAGGGTTTTTCAAAATGCTTTTTCACTTTAAGACGTTTGAAGAGTCCATCGTTCTGGATTTTTTTCTTCAATATTCTCAAGGCTTTTTCAACATCGTTGTCAATCACTGTGACAGTAATTTCTTTCAAAAAACATCGCCCCTTTCATTGTGGATTTAAATACTCTAGATATTTATATCCCGCCTGTGTACCAAATTATGCCTGTGATTGCAAGTAAAAGTTCACCTTTTGTTACATTTTGGACAAAAGTTCCGCTGTCACTTCTTTTAAGGGGGCTTCTCCTGTCAGGGTGACATATTTTATGGTGTCATCTTTAGCCGCCAGATCCTTGAAATAATAGGCCGCCGCCAGGGTGCCTGTTTCTGTGTCATAGTAAATGGAATGGCGTTTATCAATGGCAGCCTCATCCTGGTCATCATCACGGGCGCTCAGCGCACCGCCGCAGACCCGGCATTTGTCTCCGTCAGGCTTGATGGCATCGATAAAAATATTGTTGGGGTGGTTGGGATCATTTTCACACAGACGGCGGCCCATGATGCGGTTTTTGGCAACCTGCCGGTCCAGGATCATTTCAATGACATAGTCGACTTTCATGCCTTCTTCTTCCAGGGATGCATGCAGTTTTTCGGCCTGCACCTTGTTTCTGGGAAATCCGTCCAAAAGCCACCCGTTTTTGCAGTCATCTTTTTTCAACCGGTCTAAAATCATGGGGATGGTGATTTCATCCGGCACAAGATCGCCTCTGTCAATATATTCCTTGGCCTTTTTCCCCAGTTCAGTGCCGCCCTTGATATTTTCCCGGAAAATGCCCCCGGATTCAATATGGGCGATGTTGTATTTGTCTTTGAGAATGGCACCCTGGGTGCCTTTGCCGCTGCCGTTGGGTCCGAAAAATAAAATGTTCATGAAAGCTCCTTTTTATCGGTTTATTATATTACTGTACACATCCGGTGTAAAAATCAAAACAACGTTTCCTACTTATAAGAGGTGTCTGTATTTGTCAAGATAAAGCCGGCATCGATGCAGGGCTAAATTGTTATTAGAGAATCATATTATAAATCCAGTGGATTATGACCAATATCAAATGGTTTTGCATTGGGTTGATTTTTTTGAACCACGAAGGACACGAAGCTCACGAAGAGAAAAAAAAGGACTTCTTCGTGTCCTTCGTGGGCTTCGTGGTAAAAACCATTTGGGGCACTGAGGGACAAAAAATGAATGGATTAACGGTTGGAATGAATGCACCCTGAATTTATTTTGATAAGAGCTTGAATGTCAAAAGGGGAATTGGTATTAAAAGGCGGTATATATTCACGCAAAAGGCAGTTTAACATACAGGGCTGGTAAAGGGGGCGAACATGACAGAATTAATTGATGTCAGGGCAAGGGAAATCATTGACTCCAGGGGCAATCCCACGGTGGAGGTGGATGTGGTACTGGCCTGCGGTGCGAGGGGAAGGGCTGCGGTGCCCTCTGGTGCATCCACAGGCACAAGAGAGGCGCTGGAGCTTCGGGATAATCTGGAAAACAGGTTTCTGGGCAAGGGGGTATTGAATGCCGTTGCCAATGTCAATGAAGTGCTGGCACCGGAAATCATCGGATATGATGCCATGGACCAGGCAGGGCTGGACCGCACCATGATGGATATCGACGGCACTGAGAACAAATCCAGAATGGGGGCCAATGCCATTCTCGGGGTTTGCATGGCCGCGGCCCGGGCTGCTGCCATGGCCTGTGACCTGCCGTTATACCGGCACCTGGGGGGTATCAATGCCAGGGTCATGCCC
>JAWOEP010000008.1:0-5608 GCA_046482705.1 Desulfotignum sp. | reverse complement strand
CTTTCCAACTTCCTCCTCTAACAACCTTACGTTTTAGGGCAGGGGTGAGCACCATCCTGGTGGATGACAAGGATGAACTCGGGGGCAAGCTGGTGCTGCAGACCCACAAGTTTTTCGGATCAGTGGAAGATTCTTATGCAGGCATGCGGGGCATGGATATCGGGAAAATGCTGGCAGACAAAGTGGAAATTGCCGCCCACATCAAGGTGTGGAAAAACAGCACAGCCCTGTATGTGTTTGATGACAAAAAAGTGGGCATTCTCAAGGACGGGGTATATAAAATCATCTCCCCCGGGGTGATCCTCAATGCTGCCGGGGCCAGGGAAAAATTTCTGCGGTTCAAGGGCAATTCCCTGTCCGGGGTTTACGGTGCCGGGGCTTTTCAGACCCTGGTAAACCGGGACCTGATCAAACCCACAAAAAGGCTGTTCATCATCGGCGGCGGCAATGTGGGAATCATTGCCGGGTACCATGCACTCCAGGCAGGCATCCAGGTGGTGGGACTGGCCGAGGCCCTTCCCCGGTGCGGGGGATACAAGGTCCATGAAGACAAGCTCAAGCGCTTCGGAGTTCCCATCTACACCTCCCATTCCATCATGTCCGCCAACGGCACCCAGTCAGTGGAATCGGTGACCATTGCACAAATCGATGATACCTTCACCCCCATACCGGGCACGGAAAAAACCTTTGCCTGCGACACCATCCTCATTGCCGTGGGCCTGGAACCGGTGGGAGAATTTGCCCAGGAAGCGCAGACAGCAGGCATCCGTGTGTTCAGCGCCGGGGATGCTGCGGAAATAGCCGAAGCATCTTCTGCCATGTTCAACGGCAAAATTGCCGGACTCAACATCGTGCGGCATTTCAAGCCGGAAGTGCCCCCTATCCCGGATGACTGGTTTGCAAAAGCCGATATCCTCAAATCCCATCCCGGACCGGTACAGGAACTGGTACCCCCTGCAAAAGAAGAAGGGGTGTTTCCCATCATGCACTGCAAGCAGGAGATCCCCTGCAACCCGTGCAGCACCGTATGCCCGGAGCACTGCATCACCATGCAGGGGGATCCCATCAAAGGCATGCCGGTGTTCGACGGCGAATGCAAAGGGTGCATGAAATGCCTGACCATCTGTCCAGGCCTGTCCATCACCCTGGTGGATTTCCGCAAGGATTCGGAATACCCCACCGTGTTCCTGCCCTATGAGGTGGGAAATGTGCCGGTGGCCAAGGGAGATACCATCCAGTGTGTGGATGTGGACGGCAATCCCTTGGGACAGTTCACCGTGCTGGGAGCCAAAGCCACCAAAGACAGTGACAGAACCCTTATCGTCCGGGTGAAGGTACCCAAAGCCATTGCCAAAAAAGTGGTGGGGTTTACCATCCAGGACCAGGCTGTGTATGACAAACTCATGGAAAAAATTCCCCTGGACCAGATCAGAGATGATGAAGTGGTCTGCCTGTGTGAACGGGTGACTGCCGGAGAAATTCGGGATCTGGTGAAAAAAGGGATAACCGACATGAACCAGATCAAGGCCCTGACCCGGGCCGGTATGGGACCCTGTGGATATAAAACCTGTGAAAACCTGATGATGCAGATTTTCCGGGCCGAACAGATCGCTGCTGAAGATATTGTGAAAAATATCCGCCGGCCCCTTTTTATTGAAGTACCCCTGGGAAAATTTGCCAATGGAGGTGAATCATGAAGCATTTTGATGTTATTGTTATCGGCGCAGGTTCGGTGGGAGCGCCAACAGCCATGGCCCTGGCAAAGGAAAAACTCCAGGTATTGACCATCGATGCCCTGGCCTCTCCGGGTCAGGGTCAGAACAAAAAAGCCATCGGCGGGATCAGGGCCACCCATTCGGACAAGGGAAAAATCGCCACCTGTCTGCGCAGTATCGAGATCTTTTCCACCTGGGAAGAAGTGCATGGCGACGATATCGGCTGGATTCAGAACGGGTACAGTTTTCCTGCCTATACCGATGAAGATGCACAAAAGCTCAAGGAATTGATGAAAATACAAAAATCCTTTGACCTGGATATAGACTGGCTGTCCGCCGAAGAATATCAGGACATTGTGCCCGGCATCAACATGGACGGATTGCAGGGTAGTACCTTTTCCCCCGGAGACGGCAGTGCATCTCCATTGCGGGCCGTCAATGCCTTTTGTTTTAAAAGCATGGAATACGGTGCCCAGTACCGGTTCAAAGAAAAAGTCACCCAAATTGAGATCTTAAGCAGCCATGAGATCAAAGTGACCACGGACAAGGATGTGTACACAGCATCACAGGTGATCAATGCTGCCGGCAATTATGCCCGGAAGATAGGTGCCATGGCCGGCATCGACCTGCCGGTGGAACCGGACAGCCATGAAGGGGCCATCACCGAACCGGTGCAGCGGTTTTTCGGCCCCATGATCGTGGACCTGCGGCCCTGCCAGGATCCGGCCACCGAGGATTCCGCCAACTACTATTTTTACCAGAATAACGAGGGCCACGTGATTTTCTGTCTGACCCCCCAACATCTTATCAAGGGCACGGCCTCGGAAGCCACCTCGGTATTTCTGCCCCAGGTTGCCAAGCGCATGGTAACCCTGTTCCCCAAGCTGGCTAATCTGAAAGTAAGACGTACCTGGCGTGGCCAGTATCCCATGACCCCGGACGGATTCCCCATTGTGGGGCCGGTAAAGGAACACCCCAACTTCATCAATGCCGTTGGCATGTGCGGCCAGGGCTACATGCTGGGACCGGGACTGGGGGAACTGCTGACCCGGATGATCACTTCCCGCTTGACAGAAGAGGACCGGGATGTTTTAACACATTTTAATCCGTACAGAGATTTTTCCGGCATGGAACAATTCAAGTAAAACCGCAGGATTTTTTTATGTTCAAACGTGCCAAACAGAACCGGGTGTTCCAGGATGTGGTGGAACAGATACAGGATGCCATTGTGACCAAAAAACTGGCACCCGGTACCCGGCTGCCGGCAGAACGGGACCTCAAGGAGATGTTCAACACCAGCCGGGGAACCCTCAGAGAGGCCCTGCGGGTGCTTGAACAGAAAGGGCTCATCGAGATCAAGCTGGGGGTAACGGGCGGCGCCATTGTCAAACGCATTGATACAGATCCCATCATGGAATCTCTGGCATTGCTCATCCGCTCAGGTGAGGTCTCCCTGGGACATTTGTCTGAGTTCCGCATCAAAATCGAAGGCAGTCTTGTGGAGCTGGCAACAGAACGGGCCACCCCTGATGACATCCAGGAGATGGAACAGTTGTTTGCAAAGGCCAGGCACTGTTTTGATAACCAGGACTGGGAAACGTTTTTAAAGACCGACGAAGCCATGCACACCTATATCGGTTTCATGACCCGGAACCCGGTGTTCCAGTTTGTTCAGAAAAGCATCCATGAAAATATCCACCGCTATTACCGGGATTATCTGCCCATGAACCATGAACGGACCCTGGAAAACCTCAACGATTTTGAAAAGATTATTGCAGCCATGAAAGCAAAAGACGGTACCACCGCATCTGCCATCCTCGCAGACCATGTCCGGCGGTTCCATGAAAAAATGACAGGAAAAAACCATTAAAGCTCTTACACTCTGCCAGATCAAACAATTGATTATTTTTCTAATCAGATATTTCAGGAGATATCCATGCACACCCCCATTGACCAGAAACTTGTCAAACAGGAAATTGAAAGAATGGGTCTTGAGTCAGTCGGCCTGGCTTCCATTCGGGAACTGAACCGGATTGTCAACAATATTGAAACCGCCACCGGCGAACAGTTTATCCGCATGGAAATGGGGGTGCCCGGCCTGGCCCCCCCGAAGATTGCAGTGGATGCGGAGATTGCCGCCTTAAAACAGGGGGTGGGATCCAAATATCCTCCCTTTGACGGCATTCCCCAATTGAAAACCGAAATATCGGCTTTTGTGAAAAATTTTGTGGATGTGGATATCCCTGCTGAATCCTGCTTTCCCACTGTGGGGTCCATGCAGGGATGCTACATGGCCATGATGTGCTGTGCCAGGCGGACCAGAAACAAGGACCGGATACTGTTCATTGACCCGGGATTTCCGGTGAACAAACACCAGGCCCGGGTGCTTGGGCTGCCCTATGCCCATTTTGATGTATATGAATACAGAGGAGACAAACTCGGACCGAAGCTGGAAACCTATCTGGAAAAAAATGATGTGGCAGCCATCATGTATTCCAATCCCAACAACCCGGCATGGATCTGTTTTACTGAAAAAGAACTAGAAATAATCGGCTCTTTGGCCACCAGATATGACTGCATTGTCATGGAAGATCTGGCCTATTTCGGCATGGATTTCAGGCAGAACTATTCTGTGCCTGGACAACCCCCGTTTATACCGTCAGTGGCCCGGTTCACAGACAATTATATCCTGCTTATCTCCAGTTCCAAATCTTTTTCCCTGGCTGGTCAGCGCATCGGCATGACCGCTATTCCCGAAAAACTGTTTCATTCCACCGGCAATAACCTCAAGCCTTTTTTCGGCAGCGACCGGTTCGGGTATGCCTATATTTTCGGTGCCATGTATGCCTTGAGTTCCGGGGTTTCCCACTCCAACCAGTATGGGCTTTACGGGTTGTTGAAAGCAGTTAATTCAGGGGAATTCAATTTTGTGGACCATGTCAAAGAATATGGAGACCGGGCTTTTGCCATGAAACAGATGTTTACCCGGAACGGGTTTACCATTGTCTATGACATGGATGATGACCAGCCCATTGCTGACGGGTTTTATTTTACCATTGCCTATCCCGGATTCACCGGGGTGGAACTGGTGGAAGAACTGCTCTATTACGGTATCAGCGCCATTTCTTTGACCACCACGGGCAGTGACCGCCACGAAGGGCTGCGGGCCTGTGTGTCTTTAACCGGGGAAGAAAGGTTTGGAGAACTGGCAGACCGGCTTGCCCGTTTCCAGGCAGACCATCCCAAAGGCAGTGATTTCAAGATAATCCATACCTGATCCAGTCTGTTTTTCCAGCCTGCCGAATGCCGCCATGAAAATAGCAGGCAAAGCTGCTGCCAAAGATATTGACACCCTCCTTTTGTACCTGGTGACCGGACCGTCAGATGCATAAAAATTCCGGGCCGGTCCCAGGGCACAACTGAGGAGCGGGTGTTTTATTTTTTATCCTTCTTTTTGCGTTTTCCGGCGATAAGGTGGCGTGCCTGGGCCTGTAAAACAGTTTTGCGCAACCTGATGGACACAGGGGTGACCTCCACCATTTCATCATCAGCGATGAAATGGATGGCTTTTTCAAGGGTCATGTCCCGGACAGGCGTGCACACCACGTTCTCATCCTTGCCTGATGCCCGCATATTGGTGAGCTTTTTTTCCTTGCAGGGATTGACATCAATATCAGCGGCCCGGTTGTGTTCGGCGATGAGGGCCGCCAGTAACACGCCCACGAAAGCCCGCAGCAGGGTTGTCTCCACGATGTTGGCGATAACCGCCAGCGTGACCAGCACATTGACCAGCAGGAAGACAAGATTGCCGAGTTCCGTGGCCGGCAGCACCGGTCTCAACAGCCACGAGACGAGCCACGAGACAAGCCATGCGGCAAGGATGGCACCGAGTG
>JAWOEP010000473.1:0-3608 GCA_046482705.1 Desulfotignum sp. | reverse complement strand
TACATGACAAAACAGGCCATCGACACCATCGGGCCTTTTCTGGACGGGATCAACATAGACTTGAAAGCCATGAATGATGCCTTTTACAAAGATATCTGCAATGGACGGCTGCAACCGGTTTTAGATAACATCCGGTATTTAAAACAAGCAGGCATCTGGCTGGAGGTCACCACCCTGATTGTACCAAAAGCCAATGACAGAGAAGAGGAACTGCATGACATCGCGCAATTCATTGCCGATGTCGACCCTGATATCCCATGGCATGTGAGCCGGTTTCACCCGGATTACCAGTATACCGATGCTGTTGCCACCCCGCTTTCCGTTATGGAAGCTGCGTTCAACTTCGGGAAACACGCTGGATTGCATTATGTATACATGGGCAATATCATCAATGAGGACAAAGATACCAGAAATACCCGGTGCCCGCAATGCATGCAGCCCGTCATACAACGGGACCTGAACCGGGTGAAAATGGATCTTGCAGAAAAAAACAGGTGTCCGGGCTGTGGTGCGGTTGTGGCAGGTGTCTATGAATAACAGATACAAAAACAACGCGTTGCGGAATAAAACAAGGGGGTTCACTGACCGGGTTGACCCCGCCCTGATCAGCGCAGCACTTTTTCCATGCCGTCATGGGCGATCTGCACTTTCAGCCCTTTTTCTGCGGCCATTTTCCGCAGTTTGGCCCCCAGCTTTCTTTCATCGGATGCAACCTGTAATACGATACCCCACTGATCATCGAGTCAAAGACTTGCCCTGTTTTCTGCCGTTATTCCGAATAGATACACCATTTTCCAATTGTAAATACAGCATTCACCTCATTTACAGTACCGCCTGAATTCGGGTACTTTTTGTACTGCAAACTACACAAGCGTTTGATGGCCGATAGGCAACATTATAAACCAAAAAGAAAGGAGCTGTGTAATGCGACTTATAGTCTTGACAAAAAATGTAGGCAAAACCGTATGCTTTGCCATCATAGCAATGTTTTTTTCCATGCTGGCGGGCGGTGGTACCGGACTGGCCGCCCTGGACATAACAGACACAAATATTGAAATCGCCGTTGATGATGCGCTAATGCAGGACCAGGCGGTGTCATCTTATCTTGTGGACGTTACCTGCGCCAATGGGATTGTCACCCTTTCCGGCAGTGTGAACAATATTCTGGCCAAAGAACGGGCCCTGGCCATTGCGGAAACAGTGAAAGGGGTCCGTTCGGTGATCAACCGCATCGCAGTGAACCCGCTGACCGAAAAAACAGACCCGGATATTCGTACGGACGTGATTCAATCCCTGGCGGTGGATCCGGTCACGGAACTGTTTGAAATCGATGTCAGTGTCGATGACAAAGTGGTTACCCTCAAGGGAATGGTTGATTCCTTTATTGAAAAACAGGCGGCCGGAAAGGTGGCCAAAAGCGTCAACGGCGTAAAAGAGATCAACAATCTCATCCTGTATGACCAAAAAACTTCCCGCCCGGATGCGGATTTTGTCAATGACATTGAAAAGGCCCTTGCCTGGGATACCCTGGTGGATGATGCCTTGATTCAGGTAACGGTGAAAAATCGTAAAGTGACACTCAAGGGAACCGTGGGCAGTGCCGCTGAAAAGACACGTGCCATAACCCATGCATGGCTGCCCGGTATAAAAGAAGTGGATGCAGAACTGCTCAACGTGGACCGCTGGGCCCGGGACAAGGATATGCGGGCCAAAAAATATCTGCTCAAGCCCGATGATAAAATCAAGGCAGCGGTCGATGCTGCCATATCTCAAGACCCGCGGGTACTTTCCACCAAAGTGGATTCCCAGGTTAACAACGGGGTGGTTACATTGACCGGAAAGGTCGATTTCCTTTCCGCCAAACAGGCTGCGGCACAGGATGCCAGGAACACGGTGGGGGTTATCCGGGTAAAAAACCAGATAAAAGTCACACCAGTGGTAAAAGTCGGCACCAATGACGAACTGGAACAAAAAATTCTGAACAAGTTCGAAAGAGATGTCTATCTGGATAATTTTGACATCACGGTGACGGCTCTTTCCGGTATTGTAAACCTCCACGGTACAGTGGACTCCTTTTATGAAAAAGCCCGGGCCGAGAATCTGGCCTCCGAGGTGAGGGGGGTTTATGCCGTCAACAATCATCTGATAGCCGATAAATCCTGGGATCCTTTTGTAAACAAACCCTATGTGGATGATTACTATATCTATGATTACGAGTGGTATACCTATCAGCCCAATGTCACATCACGGAAAAATGACCAGGAAATTGCTGATACTATTGAAAGCGAACTGTTCTGGAGTCCCTTTGTTGATTCTGATCAGGTAACCGTGACCGTCGATGACGGCAAAGCGACCCTCACCGGCACGGTGGATTCCTGGTCTGAATACGATGCCGCCACACAAAACGCCCTTGAAGGGGGGGCCGTGGTTGTGGACAATGAACTTACGATATCCGGCATCCAATAATAACCTCTGAAATCTGCAACACGTTGATCTCTGCCCTGTCCGGTGCATGCTGGAAATATGCTGCGCATATGCCGGACAGGGCCGAACAAACTATATAAAGAAAGGAAAAAATTATGTTTATTGCTGATTTGTTGACCGCATTTATTCTTACTATCATCATCATGGTGCCTTTTTATTTTTTGGGCAGGGTCGGACCTTGGGAAGGCTGGATATGGTTTGCTCTGCTGTTGTTTTTATTTACCTGGACAGGAGGGGCATGGGTTCGTCCATATGCACCCGCCAGTCCGGGATATACCTGGCTGCCTTTTCTTTTTTTCGGATTATTTTTTGTCCTGCTTTTGGCAGCTGCCGTGCCCCCCAGACCTCCACGGAACAGAAGGGAGGCGGTACGGCAGGCCCGGAAGGCAAATGAGGCAGAAGAATTCACAGCGGTTGCTTTGGGAATTTTCTTCTGGATACTGCTGGTCGGACTGATCCTGGCTCTGATCCTTCGGTACGCCCTGTAAAGCCGTCCATGATGAAAGATATTCCACCTGAAAAGAAAAATATTGTCGACAAAACGCCGCAATGGCTCCGCCTGCTTTTGTTTGTTCTCCTCTGGATTGTTGTTTCGTTGGGTTATACCTCCTATATGGCCGGCAAGAAGATGGAAGATATTGCCTACTCTGAATTCAAGGAAAAAGTGGCGGCAGGTGACGTTGCAAAAATCCAGGTAAAAGGGCAACAGGTAACAGGGCAATATGCTGCAGACCAAGAAAAAACGGATGCCCAAACAACAGACAAAGAACAGCAGACCCAGGAACCTGCTGTATTTTCCACGGTCCTGCCCGGTTTCGAAGACCCGGCGCTTATGGCCCTTTTGGAAAAAAACAACGTGGTCATCCATGCGGAAACAGAAGAAACCAACTGGCTGGCCAGAATTTTCATCAGCCTGCTGCCCTGGCTGCTCATTATTGGATTTTTCGTATATGTCAACAAAAAGATGACATATCAAATGGGGGGAATGGGCGGAAAGACAGGACCATTTGGTTTTGGCAAATCCAAGGCAAAAAAAATACAACAGCAGGAAGTTGACGTTACGTTCGACGATGTGGCAGGCCTTGAAAATGCCAAAAACGAATTAAAGGAAATGGTTGATTACC
>JAWOEP010000385.1:0-5755 GCA_046482705.1 Desulfotignum sp. | reverse complement strand
TGTAATCATCTGATTTTTCCGTGGCACTCCAGGCACAGTGTGCAAAGGTCATTGCCGAATGCAACCTGATACATGCTCTGATGGCAGGATTCACACACCAGGGGATCAATGCGTTTTGTCACCGGATTGTAAATCAAAGAAAGGGTTTTGCGGTTTCTGCCCACCGACGCGGTGAACAGAAGCTTGACAGCAGGTGTTCTCACCATCATGGCACCGGCCAGATAAAGGGTGATCCGTATCCGGTATTTGTTCAGCAAATCTTTTTTTTTGGCTGCCAGCTCTTCAGGAATCATGGCGATCTTTTCTTTCCGGTCCGCTTTGAGGGCTTCGGACACATTGGCCCGTTCCAGGGAGGCGTCCATTTCCTGTGCCAGGGCATGGTAGTACGCGTCAAGGCTTTTGGCATCCCGGGTAAAACGGCGGTTCATGCTGTTTTTGAATGCATCGGTTTCCTGGTCCACGGCCGCTTTCCCATATGTCTGAACCAGCCGGTTCAGCCGGGTTTGCATGTTTTCAGAACTGTCGATGGTGCCGGTTTTTCTGAATTCCTTGTCAATGCCGGTAAAATCAGCGGTCATCCCCGGGACCAAGGCACCCGAGTCCGAATTGACTGCCAGATCGAACCGCCCCTCTTTCTGTTCATCGCTCTGGGCCAGGTATTTGCAGTTGAGCAGCAGATACCGGGTATGGATCTGCCCGAAACTGGTCACCGACCCGGTGGCCTTGTGCCATTCGAACTGCTCCTGGACCAGATTGTCAAATCCACCGCTTTTCAGGTAGGAAAAATGGAGTTCTGTATGCAGCAGTGGCGGATTCTCAGTCAGGATCCCCAGTATCCTGTCCAGCAGGGGGGCACCGAAATGGATGGAAAACACTTCGCCGCCGGGACCGGGGTGGCCGGAAGCCCCGGCCACGCTGTCCTGGTCCCGGTCCCAGGGCATTTCCAGGGTGATATACTCTCCGGTGCCGAGACGACCGGCCAGGTCCTTGGGCAGCAGGGCGTTGATTCCCCGGGATCCCTGTTCGATCAGGGCACCGTTTTCCCTTAAAAACCGGGCCGCGAAGTCCAGCAGCCGGGTCTCCTGGTTCCGGATACCGGGATCAGAGTTCATAGGTGTCTCCAAACAGGGTCTCATCCAGTTCCTTGGTTTTTTCATACCCGGTCCGGGCCCGTTTCAGCCGGGTTCCCAGGTTGGCGAACTGTTTTTTGCGTTTTTCTTCGGATCCGGACGTCACCCACATGTCATAGACCAGGTCGCCGAACTCTTTTTCCCCCCGGATCCGGCCCAGGATCATGTCAATTTCGCCGATGACCATCTCGAACATATTGATTTTCCTGTCCAGGATATCCAGAATATGGTCCTCGATACTGCCTTTTGCACAGAAATTGAAAATATGCACGTCCTTTTCCTGGCCGATGCGGTGAATCCGTCCGATCCGCTGCTCGATTTTCATGGGGTTCCAGGGCAGGTCATAATTGATCATCCGGTTGCAGAACTGAAGGTTTCGCCCCTCTCCGCCGATTTCCGTGGTCACCAGCACCTGGTTGTTCTCCTGGAACGCTTTGATCTCCCGGTCCTTGGCTGCGTTGTCCATGCTGCCGTGGAACAGGGAAAAAGGGATCCGGTGCCATTCCAGAAAGTCCGCCAGGTGGGTCACCGTGGCCCTGTACTTGACAAAGACGATGATCTTTTCCTGGGACGACCGGATCACATCCAGCAGGACCTTGTTTTTGGAAGTGTCCACACTGGTGCGGCACAGGGTTTTCACTGCCATGAGTTCATCGTGACATTCGGCCGGGTAGTCGTTGCTCTTCACCAGGTTGTCCAGGGTGGCGGCCACTGCGCTGGGTGAAGAGCCGGCCTGGGCGAGCAGGTGCTTGAGCAGCAGCTTCCCACGGCCCTGAATCCGGACGTTCATCTCCGTGATCAGGGATCCCAGGCGTTCGTAAAATTCGGTTTCCTGCCTGGACGGTTCGATGTGGACGGTCTGGGCGAACCGGGGCGGGATACGGACCCCGGCCAGCGCCCGGGTATTGCGGATCATTACCTCTCCCAGAAGTTCCCTGAGCAGGGCCTTGTTCCTGGGGTCCGTGGGGTCGCCCCGGGTCATGAACTTCTCCCGGAAAGACCCGGCGGTTTCCAGTTGGCCGGGTTTGAGCAGCGTGATCAGGTTGTATAGCTCCATCAGGTTGTTTTCCACGGGCGTGGCAGTGAGGAGCAGGATAAATTTTTTCTGAACCGAATTGACCAGTTTCCAGTTCAGGGTGGTTTTGTTTTTCAGATGGTGGGCCTCATCCACAATGAGCATGTCCCAGTGCTTTTGTGTCACCATGTCGAAATTTTTCTTTGACTTGGCCTGGTTGATGGAAGCCAGCACAAAGGGGGCCTGCCAGAAGGCCGGGTCCCCGGAAGTGAACCCGGGATCGTCGGTGGAGGGCACTTCCAGTCCGAACTTGACCGCCATCTCTTCTTTCCACTGGCTGACAAGCGGGGTAGGGGTAAGGATCAGGGCGGTGGTCACCATGCCCCGTTTTTTGTACTCGCTCAGCACCATCAGGGCTTCGATGGTTTTGCCCAGCCCCACCTCGTCAGAGAGCAGGGCTCGCCCACGGAAACGTTTCAGCACCTTTTTGGCGGTTTCTTCCTGGTACCAGAAGGAGCGGATCTGGGAAAGGGACGGCAGGCAGACCAGGATATCAAAGGATTCCTGCAATCGAATGTCATGGCTTTCCATGGCCAGGTCGTAACTTTCCGGGCCGACAGGTCCGGGCCTGGAATAAAGGATGTCAAAGGTCGGCTGGTCAAGGTCATAATCCACCGGGATTTCCACGGGCTTTTCCCGGGAAGGCGGATCAGGGGCAGTGCCTGGCGGATTGGGCCGTGGCCCCGGTTTGTCGGTGTTGCCCGCAGACCGGATCGGTTTTGTCTGCCGGTTGGGGGCAGAATCCGGACGCTTCTTTTCTATCCGGGCCAAATCGCTGGAAAGATGCGCCAATATCTCCAATTTATATTCGCACGCGGACAAAAGTTCAGTCAGCTCCTTGTGAAGCTGCTTTTGCTTTCTGGCCCTTGTCAGTGTCTTGAGGACAGGGCGCCCGATCTTCAGAGCCTTGCGGAAATCTCCGGTTTCATAAAGGTGTAAAACCAATAATGGGACGTACTCCTTTGGCAGCTCATTCATCTCGTGCAGTTTTTCCATTGCCCGGGTTTTCAAGTCGATATCGTCTGATCGTTCTCCGATATCGGCCATGAGCCTGTACAGGTCAGGGTTCGGTGGCAGCAACTTTTCTGCCCGGCTCACGGCGGTCAAGGCCTTGTCAAGGTTGCCGTTTTGCAGACTGTCATAGGCAAGGTCCAGGAAATAAAATCCTTTTTCCCGGGAAGCAGCCTGTTGGGCCTGGCTTTTTCGTTTTTGAAGAACAGCCTTTCGTTTCTTTTTTTTGTCGGTTCTGGATTTTGCCAAAGTATGTCTGCCTTACACGGTTGTTTCGTTATATTTAAATTGTTTTTATAATGGAAAATCCGGCACTGTGCAAACGATAATCAAGAAAAAAATGAGTCAGGACAGCCCGGGGAATCGTTTAATGGCCTGGTATATCCTGGCGGCAAGGGCCCTGGTATCTGCTCGCAAACTCAGGGGGGTGGTAACAGTCAGAATGACAACCGATGAGATAATGGCGTTGACAAGGAAAGGGTGATGAACGGGATTCAGTTCCATACCTATTTTCCCACAGTCCGGTTAATCACTCCCAAAATGATGTAACGTTAGCCCATGCCTAAGGCTTTGGCAGCCGCATTGATGGACCCCTGTTCCCGGATGGTTTCCAGGATATGCATCTGTCCTTCCCCGAAAATCTAATCTCCGGTGTAACACTAGATCCAGCTAGATCCAGATCTTAATCCGCAATTTTTGTCTTTTGTTTGTCATGGCAGGTGTGATACTAAAGCAAAAATGCTGTTTTGTCACCTGTTAAACCGGATGTGAGGTTAAATATGACCCAGCGGATCGTATTCAATCGGATGGAAGTTGCCGGGTCCCTCGGAGACCTGGGCACCCTGCTGCCCATTGCCATCGCCATGGTCCTGTTGAACGGGCTGAGCCCCACAGGGGTGTTCCTGAGTATCGGTGTCTATTATGTTTTGTCAGGCTTGTATTTCGGCCTGACCGTGCCGGTGCAGCCCATGAAGGTGATCGGGGCCTATGCCATTGCCACAGCCATGGCCCCGGAGCAGATCCTGGCCTCCTGCCTGCTCATGGGGATTTTATTGTTGATCGTCGGCCTCACCGGCGCCATCGACTTGATAGCCAAAATTACCCCCAAACCGGTGATAAGGGGGGTTCAGCTGTCCACCGGGGCCCTGCTCATGTCCGGAGGCATTCGTTTCATGATGGGCACATCCAGGTTTCAGGAGCTTGAGAATGCGGTGGAGCCGTATCTGGCGCTGCAGGCCCTGGGGCCGGTACCCATCAGCCTGGTGATCGGCTGCATCGGTGCGGTGGTCACGCTGCTGCTTCTGGACAGCCGCAGGTTTCCGGCCGGTCTGGTGGTGGTGGCCGGGGGTGTGGCCGCCGGCCTGATTCTGGGTGCCCGTCTCAACATGGGCCTTGGGGATATCGGTCTGAACCTTCCTGCATGGTTGCCGGTCGGGTTTCCGGCCAAGGTGGATTTCACCTTTGCCCTGTTCGTCCTGGTGCTGCCCCAGCTGCCCATGACCCTGGGCAATGCTGTCCTGGCCTACACTGATCTGTCAAGGGAATATTTCAAGGAACAGTCTGCAAAGGTCACCAACCGGAAAGCGTGCGTGAGCATGGCACTGGCCAATTTTTTCAGTTTCTGCGTGGGCGGCATGCCCATGTGCCACGGTGCCGGGGGACTGGCCGCCCATTTTCGGTTCGGGGCCCGCACCGCCGGGTCCAATGTGATCATCGGTGTGGTATTTGCAGTCATGGCCCTGCTTTTGGGCCGCCATATCATTGATGTGCTGCATCTGCTGCCCATGTCCATTCTCGGGGTGCTGCTGGTGTTTGCAGGCGCCCAGCTGGCCCTCACAGTGATGGATCTCAACACCCGCAAGGAGTATTTCACCGCCACCCTGATCCTGGGTATTACTCTGGCATCCAACCTGGCAGCCGGATTCATCGCCGGCATGGTGGTGGCCCACCTGCTCCGGTGGGAAAAGCTGTCGGTGTGACATAGCCGGCCCGAACGGTGCCTTGCTGGATCAGACTGGTACACCCAGTGCCTGCAGGTCGGAGAGCAACGTCATTTCATCATAGAGCCTTCCTTCCCGCCATTTTCCCTTATATTCCAGGGTGGGCACCACCCAGTCGTCCCCGCCGTTGACCTGGACAATTTTTTTTATGACCTCTTCGGGCTGGCTTTCAATCTCAATATAGGTAAATGCAATGCCGTGCTTTTTTAAGAATTCGATGGTTCTGGTGCAATGCGGACACCAGCCGGCAGCATAAACGTTTAACATGTGAACCTCTTTTTAATATTTTTTGCACGGATAATACACCTTTTTCATGCTTTATTCAATGCCGGTCAGAAAAGCCGCCGGTGCCGGATATGTTTGGGGGCATGGGCGAAAATGGCGGCCAGGACAAAGGCGGTCAGCATGGCAGGGGCTCCAGGAAGCCAGCCGTGAAGGGCCATTCCCATGAGTACCAGCTTTACCAGGGTGGCCAGGCCGGCCGGTTCCCGCAGCAGCTGCCGGTGGCGCAGCATCTCTGATGCTCATGGCATCAGAGA
>JAWOEP010000370.1:0-7219 GCA_046482705.1 Desulfotignum sp. | reverse complement strand
GGAAAGCGCAGTATCAACGTCAGTGTCACCACCTTTATTCCCAAGGCCCACACCCCTTTTCAGCGCCACCCCCAGCTCACCCTGGATGCCACCAGGGAGCGCCTGAATTTCATAAAGAAAAACCTGGGCCATCCCAAGGTCAACCTCAAATGGCAGGATCCCTGCATGAGCCTTGTGGAAGGGGTGTTTTCCAGAGGAGACCGGCGGTTGTCGCTTCTGCTCCAAGCTGCCTTTGAAAACGGCTGCCGCCTGGACGGGTGGAATGATTATTTTGACTTTTCCAAATGGCGCAAAGCTTTTGACCAGACCGGCATTGACCCGGATTTTTACACCTCCCGGCATCGGGAAGAAAAAGAACCGCTGCCCTGGGACCACATTGATACGGGCGTGTCCACACAATTTCTGGAAAAAGAGTGGGAAAATGCAGCCAAACAGGTCCTGACCCCGGACTGCCGGGAACAGGACTGCACCGGATGCGGGGTCTGCGACTTCAAGCAGATCCGGCCGGTTATTCATGATACTGCAACCGTGCCTGTTGACGGGGAACCGCCTGCCTCCCCCATGGAAGATGCCGCCTTTGCCCGGTATACTGTCTGGTATTCAAAACTGGAAGATGCCCGGTTTTTCGGGCACCTGGAACTGGCCACCATTGTGCAGCGGGCAGTGAGACGGGCCGGGCTGGCCGTGAAATACTCCAAAGGATTCAATCCCTCCATGCGGCTTTCCTTTGACAGTGCCCTGCCGGTGGGAATGGAAAGCCAGGAAGAAATTTTTCATATTTTCCTTGACCGGAAACTGGGCCCTGAAACAATTCAAAATGCCTTAAACCGCCAGCTGCCCGCCGGTCTGGCTGTGACATACTGCCGCAGCAGCAGCAGCAGCCAGAAGCAGACCGATGGCGCTGCCGCCTGCGTCTATCAGGTGCGGTTTCTGCAGCCTTGCCTGGATGTGGAAACAGTGGACCGGTTTATGGCCAAAAAAGAATTTTTGGTTGAAGATCTGTCCAAAAAAGGTAAAATCAGAAAAACCGATTTGCGGCAATCTGTTGCAGCCATGGATATCATAACACCCCATACCCTTGAAATGACCATGCAGCCCTATAACGGCCGGCATATCCGTCCTGCAACCATACTCAAACACTGTTTTGGCCTTTCAGATGCCGCTGTCTGCCAGGTACGGATCAAAAAACTGAAACAAGGATAACCCCATGTTAAAAGAGCTTGTTGTGAACTCAGCCCCCCATGAAACCCGGGTGGCTTTGCTGGAAAACGGCAATATTGTGGAAGTGTTCATTGAGCGGGAAGATGAAACCAGCATTGCCGGCAATATTTACAAGGGCCGTGTCCAGCGGGTGCTTCCCGGCATGCAGGCGGCGTTTGTGGATATCGGGTTTGAACAGGCCGCTTTTATCTATGTGGATGATGTGCTGGATACGGAAAGCCACAAAATGTACCAAAAGTTTGAACAGGACCAGGATGTGGAGCCGGAAACCGAAACTGATGATGAAGAAAACGGTTCCATGGAAAAACAGACCTGGAAACCCTCATCACACACGGATTGCAGCATTGAAGACCTGCTCACCGAAGGCCAGGAGATCCTGGTCCAGGTATCCAAATCCTCCATCGGTACCAAAGGCCCCAGGGTCACCACCCATATTTCTCTGGCCGGGCGTTACATGGTCCTGATGCCCACGGTGGACCATATCGGCATTTCCAAACGCATTGAAGATGAGACCGAAAGGACCCGTCTGAAAGAACTTCTGCTGTCCATGCGCAAAAACAATTCCGGATATATTTTCAGGACCCAGTCCCAGGGGGTGAATGCCGCCACCATCAAAAAGGAGATCGCTTTTCTCACCAAAACCTGGGAAGACATCCAGAACAGAAACCGCATCGGTTCCGCCCCTTCCCTGGTATACAAAGACCTCACCGTCACCTTCCGGGCAGTGCGGGATCTTTTGGCCAGTGAAGCGGACAAGTTGATTATTGATTCTCCCGGGGAATACGAACGGGTGCAGCAGTTTTTACAAAAACTGCTGCCGGATGTACATCTGGGAGTGGAACTTTACCAGGGACGCGAATCCATTTTCGATGCCTATAACATTGAAGGGGATGTGGCCCGTGCCCTGAAAAAAAAAGTATGGCTCAAATCCGGGGGATACATTGTCATTGAACAGACCGAGGCCCTGGTGGCCATTGACGTGAACACCGGCCGGTATGTGGGCAAACACAATTTTGATGAAACCATCCTCAAGACCAACCTGGAAGCGGTCAAGGAAATTGCCTACCAGATCCGGCTTCGCAATATCGGGGGTATCATCATCATCGATTTTATCGATATGAAAAAAGATTCCCATAAGGAAAAAGTGATGTCCCAACTCAATGAAGCCATGAAAAAAGACAAGAGCCAGACCAATATCCTGCCTTTGACCGAGCTGGGCCTGGTCCAGATGACCCGCAAACGGATCCGGCGCAATCTGACCCGCACCCTGTGCGAGCCCTGCTTTTACTGCAACGGAAACGGACATCTTTTGTCCAAAAAATCCATCTGCCACAAAATATACCGGGACCTTGTCTCCGAAGCAGGGGATATCCTGGGGAACCGGTTCACGGTCAAAGTGCATCCGGAAATAGCCCAGCTGCTCCATGGCAGGGAAAAACATTTGATCTCCTCTCTGGAAAACCAGTTCTCCAAACCCATTGCCATTTATCCGGAACCCCATTACCACCTGGAAGAATACCATATTTTTGAATCTCTTGTGAAATGATGATTCAATTGTTGACTTTTTTGCCGGAAAAAAATATTATATTGTGTTTATTATAGTTTGTTGTTGAACCCCAAAAATAATAACCAGATTCAGTTAAGGACACTAATTTTATGAAAAGAACATTTCAGCCGAGCAATCGCAAAAGAACCAGAAAACACGGATTCCTTAAAAGAATGTCCACACCGGGCGGCAAGCGTGTCATCCGGGCCAGACGGGCAAAAGGCAGAAAAAGACTGGCATTGTAAAAAGGATTTGATTGAAGGATTTTTCTTTACCCAAAGAGGTGAGGCTCCGGAAAAGGGCCGAATTTTTAACGCTATCGAAACAGGGGAAAACGGTATATTCCCAATATTTTTTGGCCATTGTCTGTGACCGGTCGAACCAGCACAACCGAATCGGTATTACCGTATCAAAAAAAGTGGGGAACGCAGTAGCGCGTAACAGGATTAAACGACTTATCAGAGAATATTTCAGACACAGGAAACATTCGATCCCGGGAGCCAGGGACATCAATATCATTGCAAGAAAGGGTCTGACTACGCTATCCAACAAGCAGATAATTGAAAAGCTTGATAAACTTTTTACCAAAATAGCATTGGCCGATATAGAATGATGAAACAGCTATTGTTACTATTGATTAAATTTTATCAATTTTTTATATCACCGCTGACAGGACAGAACTGCCGGTTTTATCCCAGTTGTTCCGCTTATGCGGTTGAGGCGGTGCAGAAACACGGCAGTCTCAAAGGCAGTTTGCTGGCTGTAAAACGAATATTGCGTTGTCATCCATTTCATGCAGGGGGATTTGATCCGGTTCCATAATTGATCCATATGCCCGACTGTTTTCCTCTTCCTTGAAAACCGTTTGAAAAAATTTTCAAACTTAGGAGAGAAAATGGATGAACAAAAACGATTATTGTTAGCGGTGTTATTGTCTGTGGTAGTCCTTGTGGGTTATCAATTCTTTTTTGTCACCCCGCCGGCTGACCGTAATCTTCCACAAAACACCCGGGAGTCCCGGGACCAGTCCCAGCAGCGTACAACCGAAGACAGACAATCCACTGTTTCCGACTATACGCGGGAAGCTCAGGATCTGCCGGCAGCGTCCCCCCGATCTTCAACAGCGGATTCCAGAACCATTTCCCTGTCAACCCCTTTGTACAACATTACCCTGTCTGAATATCTGGCGTCTGTGACAAGCCAGACCCTCAAACACTACAAAGCCAGCAACGGATCATCCACCGAACTGAAACAGATAGTAAACCCCGGACTGCCCCGGGGCACACTGATCTCCAACACACAAAGCGGTACCGTCCAGGGGCTTGAAAATGCCGTTTTCACTGCCGACACAGACACCACAGAACTCAGCCTTGGCCAGGGGGAAAAATCCATTGCATTTTCATGGACCAGTCCCCAGGGCATTACTGTCAGAAAAATCTATACATTTCAGGCTGATTCTTATCTGATCGGCTGTGATATTGTTATCCAGAACGGTTCAGATATGCCGTTGAATGATGCCCTGGTGATCACCACCCCGGGCATTTATGATGAAGAAACCAAAAAACGGTCCAGATTTGCCTTTGAAGGCCCTGTGGCATTAATTGACAATGAGTTTCTCACCATCAAGCCCAAAAAGATTGAAGACCAGGACACTTTTACCGGCCAGGTCGGGTGGACCGGGTATACAGACCGGTACTTTCTGACAGCAGTCATGCCCCCGAAAACAGGGGATGCACACCTCAAACTCCAATATGAAAATGAAATCGCAGAAAGCCGGCTGGTATGGAAAATGGACCGCATAGATCCGGGAAAACAGGGAGAATATGATTTTGTCTATTATATGGGGCCCAAAAGCCACAAAGTGTTGAGCCAGTATGACAATTCTCTGAAAAAAGCCATCAATTTCGGATTTTTTGATATTCTTGCCAAACCGCTGCTCATCACCATGAATGTTATCCATGATGTGATTCCCAACTATGGGGTGGCCATCATCCTGTTGACCGTTCTCATCAAGCTCATTTTCTGGCCCCTGGGCACCAAAAGTTATAAATCCATGAACGAGATGAAAAAAGTCCAGCCCCTGATGATGGAAATTCGGGAAAAATACAAAAATGACAAGCAGCGGATGAACAAGGAAATCATGGGCCTGTATAAAACCTACAAGGTCAATCCTGCTTCGGGGTGTCTGCCCTTGCTGGTGCAGATGCCCATCTTCTTTGCCCTGTACCGGATGCTCTACCAGGCCATTGAACTGCGCCATGCCGCATTTGTGGGGTGGATCACTGATCTGTCCGCCCCGGACCGGCTGTTTCATTTTGACTTTGCCATTCCCCTGATGGAGGCGCCCCACGGTATTCCAGTACTTACCCTGGTGATGGGCGCCTCCTTTTTGCTTCAGCAGAAGATGACCCCCACCGCAGGGGATCCCATGCAGGCAAAAATGATGATGCTCATGCCCATCTTCATGACCGTGCTTTTTATCAATTTTCCGTCAGGACTGGTCTTGTACATGTTGGTTAACAATATCATTTCCATGGGCCAGCAGTATTATACCCAAAAGAAATTTTCCAAATAGCAGGAGGCAATTTATGAAAAAAACCCAGGAATTCAGTGGAAAAGACGTTGATGCTGCCATCAAAACTGCCTGCTCAGCATTGTCTGTTTCCAAAAAAGAACTCAAGTATGACGTGATCTCTGCCGGTGCATCCGGCATATTCGGCATTGTGGGCCGCAAAGATGCCATCATAAAAGTATTTCTTCCCCAGAACAGCAAAAACGCATCTGAAGATGATATGGAAGGTATCCGCTCCATGGTGGATGAAGCCTTTGGAGAAGACACCCGGCTGGACAGTCAGGGTTCCCGCAAAAAACAGAACAAAACAGAGGATGCCCATCAAAAAAAACCAGCCCCTGCAGAACCGCAAAAAAAGCCGGAACCTTCTTCTGAAAAAGAACCGCAGCCGGAACCTCCTGTAAAACCTGAAGCCATTACATCTGCCCCGCAACCAAAGGCTGACAACAAAAAACCGCAGCCGGAATCCCGACCAAAACCGGACAAGCCGCAATCCCGGCAAAACACTGATAAACCAGAATCTCAGCCGGACTCCCAGCCGGAAATCAAGGCAGATACCCCGCCGGTGGTGGATGTAACCCGGGAATCCATCGATCTGGGCATACTGACCCTGCAGAAAATGGCCGACCTGATCACTGATGATGCCGTGGTAGAGGCACAGACGGACAAAGACCATTTGACATTGAAAATCTCCGGCGGAAACGCCGGCATTCTCATCGGCAGAAAAGGCCAGACCCTGGATGCCATGCAGTTTCTGACCGACAAGATCATCAACCGGAAAAGCGAGGCCCGGGTCCGGGTGAAGGTGGATGTGGAAGGGTATACGGAAACCCGCAAATCCAATCTGCGGCACCTGGCTGTGAAAATGGCGGAAAAAGCCAAAAAAACCGGCCGGCCGGCCACCATCAACCAGATGAGTGCCCAGGACCGGCGGATCGTCCACCTGGCCCTGAAAGATGACAACCGGGTCCGGACCCAGAGCATGGGGGACGGCTATTACCGGCGGCTGGTCATCTTCCCCAAAAAAAAGAACTCCTTTGCCGGGAAAAAGCGGTTTAAAAGATAGGCTTTATGAATGACACCATTGCTGCAATCGCCACCCCATACGGAAGCGGAGGAATAGGCGTCATCCGGATCTCAGGTCCGGAGGCCCTGGATATTGCGGCACAGATTTTTTCCAGGACCCGCACAGGAAAAGCAGCCCCGGGTCATCTGGCATCCCACCGGGTGTATCACGGATATGTACGGGACAAGGCAGATATCATCGACGAGGTCCTGCTCATTCCCATGCACGGACCCCGGTCCTACACGGCCGAAGATGTGGTGGAAATCCAGGCCCACTCCGGCACCATTGTCCTCAAACAGATCCTGGAACTTCTGCTGTCAAAAGGGGCCCGGCTGTCTGAACCCGGAGAGTTCACCAAACGGGCCTTTTTACACCAGCGCATTGATTTGACCCAGGCAGAGGCGGTGGCGGATATCATCAATGCCAGATCCGTATCCGCCCTGAAATTTGCCGCTTCCCAGAACATGGGGGTATTAAAGGAACAGATCCAGACACTGCGGGACAAACTGATTCATCTGCTGTCCTCCGTGGAGGTGTGCATCGATTTTCCGGATGATGCTGAAGACCTTGATATCACAGCCCGGGGAACACAGATCCTTGACACGGTGATAACCCGGTGCAAAGCGTTCATCCAGCAGCACGCGGATGCCTGTTTTCTCAAGGAAGGCATCCGCGTCGCTATCTGCGGAAAACCCAATGTGGGAAAATCCAGTCTCATGAACCGGCTGCTGACCCGGGAAAAATCCATTGTCACGGCCATGCCGGGCACCACACGGGATCCCATCCAGGAAGCGGTGAACATGAACGGCGTGCC
>JAWOEP010000328.1:0-15363 GCA_046482705.1 Desulfotignum sp. | reverse complement strand
CCTTTCCGGAACATAGGTGTCGGGTATTTTCCCTTGGTTCCATTCCTGTGAAACATACAGGTTGCAATAGCAGCTGCCGTACTGCTCGACATCAGGCCCGCGGTAAACACAGGGACAAATGATATCTTTGTCTTTTTCCCGGTCCCCGCATAACAGCCGGCAGGGACAACCCATGTAACCGTAGCGCTTCTTGTTTTTCACAAGCCCTTCGAGCAGATCGTATACCACTTTTTTATCCCGGTTAAAACAGTAACCTTTGGGTTCCTGGACTTTTTTTAACATGTCGTATAATTTGTCTAAATCTTCCACGAAAACCTCCCGGTCGTGAATAATTTCAAATATCGGGTGAACCAAACCATACCGAATCGGTTCCCCAGCAGACATGGTCTGCATCCATCTCCTTGATCAGCGTGCCAGGATCCCTGCACAAAGCCCGGGATATGCCGCACAGGTTCCGGCAAAAACCGCTCCGAGTTCTGCATATACATTGTGGACCTGGACGTTGAAAATGAACTGGTGGGAAAATTTTTCGATGCTGCTCCTGGCAGTTTCAGGATCTGCTGCTTCAGCTGCACTCACCGAAAAAAAATGGCCGAAAACTGAATTTAAGGCCAGGAATGATGCGACAAGACCCATTGCGGATCCACTTTGTAAATGATTTGTATTTTTCATGGCCCTTATTCCTTTCGGGTATAATATGTCATGGCCTTGGGAAGATATTCTTTTATCTGGGCGATGCGTGTTGCATGGGCAGGATGGGTGCTTAAAAATTCCGGAGGGGCGTCTTTTCTCCCCTGCTTTTCCATCCGCGACCAGAAATCAACCGCCTGTCTTGGGTCGTAACCGGCCATGGCCATGAAAATCAGCCCCATCTGATCGGCTTCTGTTTCATGAAGCCGGCTGTAGGGAAGCATAATACCGACCTGGGTGCCGGCGCCATAGGCGGCCATGAGCAAATCTTTTGTCATGGCCGGCTGCTGTGAAAGGGCGGCTGTCAGGGCCACACCGCCCAGCTGGTTCAACAATGCCTGGCTCATTCTTTCATTGCCGTGCTGTGCAACTGCATGGGCAACTTCATGGCCCATAATGGTGGCAAGGCCGTTTTCTCCCTGTGCGATGTTTAAAATACCCGAATAAACTGCAACTTTACCGCCAGACATGGCCCAGGCATTGGCACTGGGGTCTTTTATCAGGTTGAATTCCCATTTGTATCCTTCCAGCATTCCGGATTTGTTCTGTTCACGGAAATAACGTTCCACTGCCTGACTGATGCGGTTGCCCACCTGTGCAACCATTCGGGCATCAGGGGTATTGGTGATGACCTCATGTTTGGCCATGAATTCACTGTATTGATCGGCACTCATGGCCATGAGCTGATCAGAGGGCACCAGTTCAAGCTGCCTGCGCCCTGTAATCGGTACGGTACTGCAGCCCAGTGCCAGCATGATAAAAATCAGTAGCCAGCAATAAAGATAATTTTTTGGTTTAGGCATGACAGATCCCTTTTTGTATGTGTCATCAAGCCGTTGGTCATTTTGAAACCAGGTGGATATCATTGGGCGCGATCCCCTGTCTTCTTCTACGTCAGATTCAAAAGTAATCACTCGGTCTTTTCTTGAATCTTTTCGCCGGCAGCTTCCATATCCTCACCCATGCCCTGCATGGTGTTACAGCTGACCGTAAAGAAACCCAGTGACATGAGCAAGAGAATGGCAATCCAATTTTTTAAAAGTTTTTGCATGGCTACTCCAGATTTTTTTTTCGGGTTTGGGTAATACCGGATATTCCTTGATTCTGGTTCAGGCGGCAGTCAGAAAAAACCGCCGCATCCTGGAAAGTATTCTAATTGGAAATGCAGGAAACCGCCATTGGTAAATCGCTGTACTTTGGCATGCTAAATCATGCAGATAACTGGGGCAAACCCGTTGGGCCCGCCTTATGAAATACAGTGATTCCGTATCAGGCCCGGGCTGAAAAAAGAGTTCGGCAGAATGCAAAAGACACCCTGACAAAGTGCAGATCCAATATTCTGGTGGTGCTTTCCAGGCTGGGTTACCACGGTATTTTACATACCGCCAATCAGGGGCTTGATTCTGTTGAATGCTGTCATCTTCTCCAGCCAGTCCCGGGGAACCGTTTCCAGTCCGTTATGTATGCCCAGAATAAAGCCGCACAGAATTCCCCTGGCCGAAGAATCACCGCCGGCCATGACATTTTTGATCAAAGCGGTTTCCAGGTCTTCCGGGTACCGGGCGATCAGGTGGATGGTACCGGGCAGGGCTTCTGTTGTGTCACAGGCCTGACCGAAGCCAAAGATGGCCTGGGTGGTCTCTTTTTCAACACTGGCAAATCCCTTGTCCACGAGACTTGCGATGTGAGACCCGGGCGGCAGTTGTTCTGCAGCAGACCGGATGGCGGCAGCCGGGCCTGATCTGTTGGCGGTTTTTAGAGCAGTCAGGGCAAAGAAACGTGCGGTTTCCAGAACAAGGGGATGGTTGTGGGTCATGGCGGTCTGTTGTTGGGCACAATCAATGAACGCGCCGGCGTCGTGGGCATAAAACAGGGCCAGGGGCACCATGCGGGCAGCCCCTCCCAAATCGGTGGAGTCTGACCCGGCTGCTGCCGGTGATTTGCCTGCCTGGAAACCGGAGAGGGTTTTTCTGGTGGCACTGTCCAAGTATCCGTCATACTTATCAAACAGGCTCTGCCACCGGGCGGAAAAATCCCCTAAGTCAAACCCGTTGCAATGATACAAAGATTCCAGCAACACCAGCATCTGATCTCCGTAATGGGTAAAATCCCCTTTTTGCCTGTTTTTGTGGAACGGGGCGATTTCAGGGGCTGTCAGGTGGTCCACACGTCCATACTGCTCTTTTATCCGGGATACATCATACACCCAGTGAACGCCTAAAGCCAGCGCATCCGCAGCAAACGCGGCCATGACACCGGATATCATTTTCGGATGAATATCGGCCTTGTTCATTTAATTCCTCCTTTGGATTGCTGTATATGAATGTGAGGCGTACAGATTAGATTGTGAAGCATCCTGCAGCGATTTTCAAGAAAAATACTGCGACGGTCCGGGCTTTACCGGCGCACAATATGCCATTGCATCAGGCTACAGCCGCTGGATGATATACAGAAACATGGGCAGGCGGCTGCCAGTCTTCAGCCGGTAGAAATCATAGAGTACTTCCCGGGAGGGTCTGGCAAATGCCAGGGGGGACAGGTATATACTTCCCTTGGACAGGGTGTGGTTGATGCGGTAACGTACCAGATCCAGGACAGCCTGGGTGTGGCCCGGGGGCAACCGGTCATCCATGACAAAATTGCCGGTTATTTCAATGCGGGCACAGGCCTGGTTGATGGAGTGCATCTTATCGAATGCCAAACCTACCTGCCGGGCGGTGACAGGTTTTCCCAGAAGCTGCAGGGTGGACGGATCAAAGGATTCCAGGCCGATATTGATATAAGTGTCAAAGGGCAGTGCATTCAGGGATTCAAACAGGTGTGGGTCTGCGTCAAGCAGGGAATCCACACTGCCGAACAGATACAACCGGGGCTGGGTCATGTAGCTGTGTGCAAACCCGAACCGGTCATAACTTTCCCTGGCTGCATACACAATCAGGTCTGCCGGCGCGTTCAGGGCATCATGCTCTCCTAAAAAAAGGGCGTTGTAATTTATCAGGTCTTTGCCGTAGAGGCGGTCCAGACCCCGGATCTGCCGCTGGATATCATCCCGGGTGCGGGTGAAGAACGGTTTTTTGTTCTTCACCTTGCAGAACCGGCATTTGTACAGGCATCCGTCGGCAATGGTCAACGGAATCACATTATAGTCCGAATGCCTGGCATCCGGCGGCAGCACCGTGGTCCTGGCGCCGCAGATCTCAAACAGGGTCCGGGCTTTAGTCTCCAGGTCTGCTTTTGTGATACGCTTCACCTGTCTTAGCCATTCAGCGATCCGGGCGGGCATGTCAGGCAGGTTGTCTGGCACGGCTGCCAGCAGTTCGGGCCAGTTCTGATAGATTTTTGCCACTTCCGGTTCTTCCAATGGCCGTCCTCCCAGCAGCGAATTGGTGGGATAGGTGAAATTGGGCAGGTAATATTCACCGATGGCCTCATACACCCCGGCATATCCGCCGCTGGAATAGTAGATCCAGTCATTGCCCACGGTGCGCTTGAGCCATTCCGAGGGATGGAGCCAGTGTCTGGTTTTGGATCTGGCATGCTGGATTTCATGGTTCAGGTTGAATCCCAGTATCATGTCCCGGGTCTCCAGGCGGGAAAAAATGCCGTATTTCACCGGATAGCTGACCTTGACATACTCTTTGTTTTCCCGGACATTCAGGAAGATGGAAAGGTCATCGGATTGAAAGGCTGTTTCCGGATGTGTTATAACAAAAGGATCATTTAACTGAAGCAAAAAAAAGTCTAACCTGTTTTATCGTTAACCCATTGAGGCACCTCCATAGCGGGAGGCCCCCTGAAAAACCAAATATCTATATTATAATTTTCTTCTGTGCCATGGCAATGTTTTTTTCAATTGATTGCCCGCATGATCCAACTGCAGGTGTTGACCCATCTCCCTGAAAGAGGTAATACAGGGCCTGGATAAAAAAAAGCAGACACAAAGGCGGATAACAATGAAAGTGCTGTTTCTGGAACCCTTTTTCGGCGGATCCCACCAGGATTTTGCCACGGGTTTTGCCGCCCATTCCCGGCATGATGTGACCCTGGTGACCCTGCCTGCCAGTTCCTGGAAATGGCGTATGCGGGGAGCGGCCCTGGCGTTTTTGCAGAAGATAAAAGATATTGCCTCTTATGATCTTGTGTTTGCCACAGACATGATGAATGTTACAGATTTTCTGGCACTGGCGGGACCTTCCCGGCCGCCCCTGGTTTTGTATTTTCATGAAAACCAGCTGTCCTATCCCCTTTCTTTCAGGGAGAAAAAAAGAACACCGGATGTGGGGCTGGGCTTTATCAATATCACCTCTGCCCTGGCTGCTGACCAGGTGTTGTTCAATTCTGCGTTTCATTTGAACGCATTTGCAAAAGAGGTCCGGAAACTGATAAAGCAGATGCCGGGGCCTCGTCCGTCACAAATGGTCAACCGTGTTTTAGAAAAAACCCGGGTGGTGTATCCGGGATGCCGTTTTCCGGCAGAACCGGTTTCTGTGACAACGCGTTCATCAGATTCGCATCCATCAGATCCGCCATTAATTATATGGAACCACCGGTGGGAGTATGACAAGCAGCCAGAGGTTTTTTTCCGGGTGCTTGGCAGACTCAGGGACAAAGGGATGCCGTTTTCTCTGGCTGTCATGGGAGAGCGGTATGACCGGTATCCTGCGGTGTTTGACAGGGCAAAACAAACTTTTGGAGACCAGATAAAAGTATTCGGGTATGTGCCGTCCCGGGCTGCGTATCACGCCTGGCTGGCCCGGGGCAGTGTGGTGGTTTCCACGGCCATCCAGGAGAATTTCGGTATCTCAGTGGTGGAGGCGGTGCGGTTCGGCTGCTTTCCTTTGCTGCCCCAAAAGCTGTCCTATCCCGAGATCATGCCGGAAAAATATCATCCTGACATTCTTTACCGGTCTGAAACCCAGCTTTTTGAAAAACTGGCATACCATCTTTTACACCCTGAAGCCGGTCAATCTGTGCAAAAAGCGTTGTGTGATCATGTACAGCAGTTTTCCTGGGAAATCTTGGGGCCGCAATACGACAATCTGCTGGAAAATTGTCAAAAAAAAGGGATCAATCCTGCAGGCAGCCGCATGTAAATGGTTCCATCCATATGCCAGGGTGACCCGCTCTTTGGAAAGCCCTGCATCCGGTCCGGGATATCCGGGGGGACAATTGCGCTGCAGAATCCCGGAGAAGGGGTGTGCAACATGCCGGATCTGGCGGCGACTGCCGTGGAAACGATCACTGCTTCACTTGATAAACCCGCGTGTTTACGGTATAGAGAAATCATGATACTTGATCCTGATTTTTTTACCGGTTCTTTCATGATTTTTTGTGTCCGCCCGGGCTTGGCCGTTATTGACTAAACGGCCACCAGCTTCAAGCCGGTGGCTTTAGACCACGGGCCTAAAAAACGGCTAAAGCCTGCACAGTAACAAAAAAAAACAAGAACAAAGGTGCCATGAACAGATTGTTACTTTTTCTGACCTGTATCTTCACTGTTTTTTCTATCTGGTTTGCTGCGGCCGGTGCATCAGCCCTCACCCCGGAAGAGGTGCTGGTTGTGGCAAACAGGAATGCCGCAAAAAGCAACGGCCTGGCAGTGTATTACATGACAAAACGCCGGATCCCGGAAGAAAACCTCGTATTGTTGTTTGTCACTGACAAAGAGCAGTGTTCCAGGGAAACCTATGAAAAAAAAGTTGTCCCGCCTGTTTTGCGGGCACTGGATGCCAATCCCGATATCCGGGCAATTGTCACCATGTACGGGGTACCATTGAAAATTACCTCTCCCGGCCATACAAGTGAAGAAAAAACACACCTGGACCGCCTGGAATCTGAAAAAGCGCACCTGGAAGAGCTGCTGTCTGAAGATGACGGTGATCCCGGAGACGAAGAAATTATCAGGCAAAGAAAACAAAAACTGACGAGGTTGAAAAAGACCATCTCCTCCCGTGTCCGCCGGCTGGACAAGACAGCATCATTTGATTCGGAATTGATGCTGGTGAAAGCAAAAGCGTATCCATTGAATATGTGGGTGCCCAATCCATATTACCTGGGGTTTGCAAACCACAAACCGGTTGTGAAAAAATCAGAGGTAATCATGGTCAGCCGCCTGGACGGGGCGGATGACACAATTGTCAGGCGCATCATTGATGACAGTATACAAGCTGAGATAGACGGACTCAGAGGCTCCGCATACTTTGATGCACGGTGGCAGTATCCCGGAGACAAAGAGATGGCTGGATATGGTCTGTATGACCGTTCCATTCACAGGGCATCACAAAAGGTGGCAGATAAAACACCAATGGGTGTGGTGCTCAATGATACCAAAGCATTATTCCAGAAAGGAGAAAGCCCTGATACCGCCCTTTACTGCGGCTGGTACAGCCTGGCAAAATATGTTGATGCCTTTGTGTGGCAGAAAGGGTCTGTGGGGTATCACATTGCAAGCTCGGAATGCGCCACCCTGAAAAACCAGAACAGCCGGGTCTGGTGTAAGAAAATGCTGGACAATGGTGTTGCTGCGACCATCGGCCCGGTGGGAGAGCCGTATGTCCAGGCCTTTCCCTTACCGGAAATTTTTTTTGATTTCCTGGTGGAAGGGTATTTGACCCTGGCGGAATCCTATCTGGTGAGTCTGCCCTATCTTTCCTGGAAAATGGTGCTGGTGGGAGACCCCCTCTACCGGGTGAATATAAAATAGATGGATACTTCTGACCTGCATACGGATCTGGCGCATTTTTTGAAAAAAATGCCCCTGTTTTCTTCCATCCCGGGTGAACAAATAAGAAAGATTGCCCGGTGCTTTCTGGTTGTTGATTATCAGAAAGACACGGTTGTTTTTCTGCAGGGGGATCCAAGCGACAGCATGTATGTGATTTATTCAGGGGGTGTGTTAATTTATTCAAACCAGTCGAAAAAAAATGAAACCCCGTCCCTGGAGATTGAACTTGGAAGGGGGGATTTTTTCGGTGAAATGGCATTACTGTCTGATCTTCCAAGGATTGCCAGTGCAAGGATCACCCTGGATGCAAGGCTGTTTCGTCTAAAGAAACAGGACTTTCATGATCTTTTGCACCACAACCGGCATATCGGGCTGTTTCTAAGCCGCCTTTATGCCCGGCGCCTTTCCTTTGGGACGGCTGGTTCGTCCATAAAACCAGCCCCGATTTTCTACACTGTCAGTGCAACTGATCCGGCCCTTGGCCTTTCTTATTTTTTGTATTCCATGTCCTATCATATTGCAACGGAATCAGACAAAAAAGTGCTGGTGATCGAACCCCATCTGGAACTTGAAAACAGTATGAAAAAATTTGGGCTTCATCCCATTTCCTGCCCGGATGAATCCCTTTATTCCCTTTTGCCTGCCCAGCTTTTTACACCGGATGATATCAACTGGTTCTGTCATCCATCCGGGTTTTGCGTGCTGCAGGTCAACAAAGGGTTCAACCCCCGCCTGGTGGGGGTTCTGCCCAGGCTCATGGAAAATTTTAAAAGCTGCTATGACCTGGTTGTTTTCGGCCTGGGACATCATTTTGGTCCGTTTGCCCGGCAGGCAGTGCGGCTTTGTGATAAAAATCTGCTGATCATCAACAACACACAGGCTGCCCTGCCCGGCGTAAAAGAAAAACTGGCAAGTCTGGAAAATATTGCCGGAACCGGTCTGGACCGGGTCAGGGTAGGGGTGAGCCACCTGTGCGGAACCATTGGTATCCCCAGAGAGACATTGAAAAAAATACTGCACCTTTCTGAAACACCCCAGATATGGGTGGAAAAATCCGATAAAGCCGTAAATGATGAAATTGATACGGAAAAACGGTTTCCTGTGAAAGGGGCCAGGGCCATTGCACGGGAACTTGCCGGTGTCAGAATCGGACTGGCACTCGGTGCAGGGGCGGCCAGGGGATGGGCCCATATCGGTGTGATCAAGGTGCTTGCCCGGGAAAATATCCACATCGACATGGTTGCCGGCACCAGCATGGGGGCCCTTGTGGGGACTATCTTTGCTGCAAATGGATCAGTGGATCACCTGATAAAGACCACCATTGCCCGGTTTGAAAGGCGGTCCCAGGTGCGCAGAAAAATCTTTGATTATACCCTGCCCCTGCATGGTTTTTTAAAGGGACAAAAAGCCATGAACCTTGTGGCAGGAGCCATTGGCCATGCGGATTTCATGGATCTTGCGATACCTGCCTATGTGGTCGGGGTTGACATTTTAAAGGGCGAAGAGGTGCTCTTTGAAACCGGTGATGTTGCAAAGGCGGTCAGGGCCAGTCTTTCTGTGCCGGCTCTGTTTGTTCCCATCCGGTACAATGGCAGGTGGATGGTGGATGGCGGCCTGCTCAATCCGGTGCCCGTGAACATACTGGAGCAAAAAGGGGCGGACAAGATAATTGCCGTGTGTGTGGAGAACCCCCATCAAGAGGCAAAACTGACAGACCGGTCTCCGGGTATCAAGCAGGTGATTGCCAGAACCATAAGTATTGTGCACGGCAGGGCCACCAGCGGATTTGTTCAGCACGCCGATGTTGTGCTCTATCCGGATGTCCAGGGCTTTGCCTGGGATGATTTTCACAGGGGCAGGGTGCTGATGCAAAGGGGCGAGGATGCCTGTACAGCCAAGATAGAAGAGATCAGGGCATTGGTCAGGCAGCCTGCCGGAAGATGAAACCGGATCGATCCGGATCACAGATTGTTCAAAAAAGACAGATCCTTTGCCTGGGTGTGTTTGGTGCCGATGGAAACGACCTCCACGCGGGAATCAGGCATCAGGCGGTAATACAGCCGTCCCTTGTAGGCAAAGATAACCTCGAACACGGTCTCACGATTCTTTTTACCGAACACCTTGCGCTTGACCGGTACCAGATCCGGATCCTGGTTGAGCTGGTGGATGACCTCCTCAGCTTTTAACTGCAGTTCAGCAGTCAGTCCGGCAAAGCCGTCCACTGCTTTCGGGTGAACTGCCGTCTGCTTGTACAGGGTGGAAAAACGCTTTTGATAGATTTCTTCCTCCTTGATTTTTTCTTTGCGGGTTTTGCGTTTACCGGTTTCAAACTGCTGGATTTTGTCGCTTAATTCAGCAATGACCTGCCTTTGTTGCCGCTGGTGTGCCAGGTTTGCTTCAAGCTTTTCTTCCAGATTGATAATTTCCTGGATCATCTCCTCTTCATTGACGGAGGCCCGTTTTTTTTCTCCTTCAAAATGCTGTTTCACCTGACCAAGCTCTGCTGACAATGTCTGCTGTTCCTGATTAAGCGACACAAGCTCTTTTTGGTATACTTTTTCAAGGTCTTGAAGGTGTGCGATCTCCTGTTCCTGTTTCAGGGAATCGGTTTTGGATTTTTTTGCACCGATGCGGTAAAACCATAAAAAAGTGCCAAGGGCAGCCAGTATGTACAAACCCAAAATCAAACCACTGAGAAGACGGGCATGTTCAATTGATAAATCAAATTCCAGAACCAGACCCTGATTCAGCAGGCTGTAGTTTCTGGCGGCTGTTTCAGCAGGAGATATTTGTGACACCGGCATATCTTTGTCATCAAAATCGAAAGTTCTGGGATATAACATTGTCCCCTGCCGGGTTGTGACAGTGACCTTTACCCTGAGCCCCCATGCCTGAAATTTTTTTTCCCGTAAAAAACTGTTGATGTTCCGGGTGACAGCCTGCTCAATTTCCAGGCTGCCTTTTAACAGGGGTCCACTGTCACCGATATATATTTCCTCAAGTTCCTTTTTAAATGTGGTTTCCAGATGCTGTTCCAGAACCTGGATGGTGAGGACATACAAAACAGGGGGCAGCAGAATGCACAGTATCAAAATTTTAAAGGGAAAATATTTTATCATTTGTCAGAACCGGTAGGATATATCAATAAACAACTGGTCATTGTCACTGAACCTTCCCAGCCAGGTATCATCATCCCCGGAAAAGAGATTGGCACCGATGACCAGGTCCAGGTTTGTAAAATAGGTATGTGTAATGCGCGGAGATAAATACCAGGAGTTGTCATTCAGAGTTAATGAATACAGCAGCGAAGCCTCTAACCAGTCCATAAAAACATCCCGGCTGATTTCTCCTGTAAGAGAATAGTTGTTCCTTTTAAAATAGAGGATATCGGAAGTATATCCGGATATATATCTGTGGGCAAACTGAATATTCAGATAGATATCAGATCTGGTGGTATAATCTGCGCCCAGCACATAAGTGAATGTCGGATGCGTTGATGATGTGAGGGATGATGTGAGCAAAGATTGGTTTTCATACCATGCAGCCTCGCCGCGAATCCCGAAATCAGACAGGATGGTTTCAAATTCATATCCCAGAACATGGGTTCTCTGGAACTGTACCGCAATATTTTCATTGGTGAAAACAGCGGTGTCCAGGACTGTATTCAGATCTTCCCGGTTCAGACTGCCGTCAACACGGATATTTTTAACCGGAAAACTTTTAAAATAGGGTATGTCTTCGGTTGTATGGTGCCAGGAGATACCCATGTCCCAGTTTTTGATTGTTGTGGTAAACCGCAGACCAAATTCTGTCTCATTATCCGGATCTTGTTCATCTACAGCCATGCGGTCAAAATAATTTTTTATATTTTCCGGAACCGGAGATGCACTGATTTCTTTTTTTATATGAGGGAAAACCGCCCAGTCGGTACCAAAATAATCAAGTTCAGATTTTTCGAAAAAAGGGATGAAAATTCCCTCCAGGGTAAATGTATCAAAAAGAAGCGTAAGGTTCGCCATCCATACCGGCTGTTTTGTTTCTTCATAATCGGGGAGAATGAATTCTCTTGCATCCGTGGGATTGATTGTGTCCACAGGGCTGATCTGATCGGCTTTGCCCCATCGGACAATCTTTTTGCCCAATGAAAAATCAATGAAGTTGTTGTTATAGGAAAAAAATGCTTCATGCAGATCCAGGTCATAATCATCGGTTTCATCGTCATTGCCAAAATACAGATAATCAGACAAGGCAGAAATTTTGAAAGATTTTTTGTATCTGGATTCTATCAGGATACGGTTTTTAAAATGGGTATGGTTTTCGATGTGTTCATTTTTTTTTGTATCCATGGATGTTCTGATCTGCACAATACCGGACAGGCGCAGGTCTGATTTTGGTTTTTCAGGATCAGTTTCTTTAAATATCTCTGTGGCAGAAGGATCTTCAAAAAAAAACAAAGATTCATCTGAGTCAGAAGATGTGTTTTTTATTCCTGTTGTTACCGGTCTTTCATATTGTTTTTTTGCCATGAGATCAACTGATACCTTGTCAGAAGCTTCTGTATTTTCAGTATCCGTGCCTTTTGTGGATTTTTTTGGGGTGGAAGCAGACACAGCAATTTTGAGTGTTGGCCCTTCTGGCCCTGGTATCCGGCTTGTTTTATATTGATATGGGACCTTTTTTGCAATGTGCAGAACAACCCGGACTTTATCCTTTTGGTTCTGGGCAATAGTGACAGATGTTACAATTTGTGCATTTGTTTTTTTTCTGATGTGTACCTGGGGGACAAAAGCTTCGCTAATATCTATTACTATACGTTCAGGTGAATGGAGAACAAATGCATGTGATTCAAATGGCCTGGTCAGAGTAACGGCAATGGTTTCTGTTGTAGAATCTTTGTCGAAAACAAAGGATTTTACCTGGTTTAAAGGCAGGCAGAAACTTTTTTCCAAAGGCAGGAAGCATGCTGTAATGGTAAATATGAAGACCAGCAGGCAGGTCCTGGCCGTATTTCTCCCTGACATTTCTGTCTCCTTTGAAATGGTTTATTTCAAAGAATGCAAAAAACATACCGCATTAATAATTCTCCAGACTGTTTCTGGATATATCTGCTTTATCTATATCGGTATTGTATGTGATGCTGTCAATTTGTATATAGGTGTTGTGCTCTCTTTCATGGTCTTCCATGTTAATGAGAATTTCTGTCCAGATATTTTGGATTTTTTCAAGCTTCAGTACCTTATAAGTTTTGATATGATCGCCTTTTTTGTCAAAATATTTTACCAGAACAGGAACCAGAGATTCTTTGGTAATAAGGCTTTGTGTCAGGCTGTACTGGGACGGGACTCCCTCTTTGGGGCGGGTTTCCATGGCATGGCAGGCCACCCCGCCAATGGTTTGTGATCCGGTAATCTTGTATGTGTAATCGTCAACCGGGTGACGTTCCATGTCTTCATAGGTAAAATCACTGTTTACAAACCGGTGGGATTTCTGGGATGTGACAATCCGCCGGGTTCTTCTCAGTGCAGGCAGATAGATGAATTGTTCAGTTTCCCACCCTGGTTTTTCAATGGTCAGAAAACCGGTTCCTTCAATATCAGCCGGGGAGGTAAACCTGATAATCTGGCGCTCAAGTTCTTTTTCCTGTATGCGTTTGCTGATAAACTGGCGGACCCGTTTGTTGTCATTTTTGTCCACAAGTACCATCTGAGAGGTTAAAACACTATTTTCCCCCCGGTCCCGGTGAAAAATATCTTCAGCCAGTTGTTTGCCTGTAGTGGTGTCTGATTCGGCAGAAGCAGGCATGGAAGTAAACAGGCAGAACAGACAGGTCCATAAACCCAGGTGAAAATATCTCATGATCTTCCTTTTTTTGTCATGTTGGAAATGGTTACAACCTGTTTTTGGCTACGTCAAATGTTTGACGTAATCCATATGGAGTTAGTGTTATTAATATGCAAGATACTGTTGTTTGTCAATTTGAAATTCAGATTCTGCCAGGGGTAGTATTTATAAAAGGACCTTTTTCTGCATTTTATCATAAATTGTTTTTGGTCATTTGATCATTATTTTCTTGACAAATGCAGATGGCGTGATAAATTATGATCAAATGACCAAAAAGGAGAGGCCCATGCCGCGACCCAAAAGACCCAGATATATAGCCGTTCCACCGGTGGTGACCGAATTTTGTCCCCAAGGGGGTCAGGAAACCGGAGAGGTGATATTGTCCTTTGAGGAATTTGAGGCAGTGCGCCTTATCGATTATGACGGCCTGGACCAGGGGGAAGCAGCGGTGATTATGAATGTTTCCCGGCAGACAGTGGGCAGGATTCTGAGGGCCGGGCGGTTCAAGCTGTCCAAAACAATTGTGGAATCATGCCGCCTGAAACTGTCAGGCGGATGTTATAAAATAGACGAAAACAGGTCTGGCCGGGGGCGCCGCCGCCGCCACAGAGGCGGGGGATGCAGAGGGCCTGCCCACGGCAGGTACAACCCGTAACATAAGATAAAAGGAGGCGTTATCATGCCTGGATTTAACAGAAGAGAGTTAGGAGTTAGGAGTTAGGAGCTAGGAGTTGGGAGGGGGAAGGGGCGATCAGATACGAATGAAGCGCCGCGGCTTGCCGCGTTGCCTTGCCCGACGCGCCAACACGCGGCGCTTTGTGGTCAGCGCGATGATCAAACGCGGAGGTGCCCGGTCGCTTATTCTTCGCTGATGCGCAGCAGTTGGGACTGGCTGGTCTCGGTGACGTTGATGTTGATCGGCGGGACGCGGTTGTTCGGCGGGGTGACGGTGATGGTCGCGGTGTAGGTCATGCTGTCGTTGCGGGCCACCGTCTCGTGCCGGGAGAGGTCAAAGAGGATCTCGCCCCGGCCGGTCGCGCCCTGGACCTGGACATCGACGTCCGGCGACTGCTCGGGCAGCTTGCTGAGGTCCACCTTCATGTCGATGTCAGAGGTGGACTTGATCGTGGCGATGGGCACGCCCGCGACCCGGCCGACCGACGCGTAGGTGAAGGTCGTGTCCCAGTCGCCGAAGGTCTCGGTGCCGGGGACGATGTTGTCGTGCTTCCAGGTGTTCCGGGTGTTCCACGTCTGGCCGGGCGTCGCGCTCTCGGGCGCGCTGATCAGCGTGGCCAGCTCGCTGGCGGTCTCGATGAAGTCGATCTCCTCGGGGACCATGTCCGCCTCGACGGCCTGCTGACCGGCGGCGTTCTTCATCGCTTCGATCCCCTCCACGCCCGCGATCGTGCCGTCCGCCTCGACCTTCACCTGAAGGGGCGTCGAGACCATCGCGGCGACCAGCTCTTCAAACACCGGCTGGCTGCCGTCGGGGTTCTCCGAGTCGATCACGCTCGGCGGCTGGTCCGCGGCGGTGATGGTGAACTTGATCTTGTCCAGCTTCAGCGTGCAGGCCGCGCTGCCGTCGTCGTTCACCGACTCGACGGTCCAGGTCATCTGGCCCTCGGTGACGAAGGTGGTCTTCTTCGCCTGCTCGCGGTCGAGGACCGCCGCCTTCTCGTCCTTCTGCGTCCGGGTCCAGAAGGTGTAGCGCGCGGTCTGGCCGTCCTCCCACTGCGGGCGGAGGCTGACGGGCTGGTCGGCGAGCGAGGGCAGCGCGGCCGGGTCCTGCGGCGCATCCTGTGCGCGGGCGAGCGCGGGCCAAAGCGACAGGGCAATCAGCAGGGCGAATGCGAGACGGGGGATCAGGGTCGCGGGCGTGTGTTTCATGGGCGTAGGCTTTAACAGGGATCGGCCGAGCGCGTCGGCGGGGCTGGGTTGCAAGCTCGCAAGACGGTGTTGCGGTCGAGACACCGTCAACCATATCAAACGCCCGGCCGCGGGGTGGGGTTCGACGGGTTGGCGGTTAGTACCTGTCGGAAAACATCAGGTGGCACGGGCGTCCCGCCACTACCGTCCGGGATTTAGATTAACCGGAATCTCACATTTGC
>JAWOEP010000212.1:0-5003 GCA_046482705.1 Desulfotignum sp. | reverse complement strand
AGGCAGTGATATCATGATGGGCGGCAGCATCATCATCGCCATAGCGAGAAGAACAGAAGCTGTATCCATGTCAATGACAAGAAAGGGGATATATAAAAGAAACCCGATGATAAAGGCGGTTTTCAGCTCACTGATCACATAGGCGGGAATGAGCACCAGCAAAGACACCGCTTCCCTGGTCTCGGGTTTCTGGATTTCCGCTTCTTTGACAAACAAGGCAAGATCAGCTTCTCTGGTATTGATGAGCAGAAATTTTCGTATGGGTTTCTGGGCCATCTCAAAAGCGGTATCAAAGGAGATCTCTCTTTCCATATAGGGGTTCAATGATGTGTTGTAAATTTCCAGCCCCACCGGTCTGATGATAAAAAACGTCATGAACAGGGCCAGGCCGATAATTACCTGGTTGGGGGGGCTGGTCTGGGTACCCATGGCCTGGCGCAGAAAATGAAACACCACCACCAGCCGGGTAAAAGGGGTCATGAGAACCAGAATTGCCGGTGCCAGGGCAAGAATGGTGAGCAGAAGAATAATTTCCAGCACCACAGCCACCTGTTCCGGTTCCGTGGCCGTGGTCACATTCAACTCCAGAGAGGGAACAGGAAAGGTGACTGCCGCAGCATCAGTGGGTATGCCTGCAAAACAGGCAACCAGGACCAGCGCTGTGAGCACCGGTATGCGCATATGCAGGCGGTCAGACATCATGCCGGTCCCGGGCTTGCGGGGTGTTTTGCTTTTCTCCGGGATCCGGCCGGAAGATACCGCGGTTCAGGGTTTTGGCCAGTATCTGTGAAAAACCGGCATTGTCCTGAGAGGGAACGTCCGAAAGGTCGGCATTTTTATCCAGCACGGCAATTTTTGAAATACTGGCCGGGGTTACGCCCATGAGGATAATTTCTTCCAGCACCTTTACCAGCACCAGTTTTTCCTTGGGGGACAAATGGTGGACCGCCAGAACCTTGATCATCTGCCGGCTGTTTTTCATGCCTTTTATTCCGGAAAACCGGCGCACCAGATACAATCCCAGCAGCAGCAGGGCCAGCACCATAAAAAGCATGCCGAATGTCCTGGCAAAGGCCATCCATATGTCGGAACCCGGGGTCATTGGTTTTCCGATGCCAGGGATTTTACCCGGTCAATGGGGGTGATCACATCTGTGAGCCGGACACCGAACTTTTCATTGACCACCACCACTTCCCCCCGGGCAATGAGTTTGCGGTTGATATACACCTCCAGGGGTTCTCCTGCCAGTTTGTTCAGCTCAATAATGGACCCCTGCCCCAGCTGGAGCAGATCATTGACCAGCATTCTGGTTTTTCCCAGTTCCACAGACAGCTCCAAAGGGATGTCCAGGATAAAATCCAGTTCCCGTGCTTCCTGGTCTTCGCTTTTTTCCGTTGGCTCTTCCGCATCAGAGGCGGAAGTATCATTTTCATCAACCATGGCTTACCCAATCTCTGTTGTGATTTTTTCTGTTATCTTGAACGCCTGAAATCCCCGCTGGACCCCGATAAAGCCCTTGAGTTTTTCAAGCCCGTCCACATAGCAGGAAAGCGGATCACCGGCATCATTGTCCAGCTGAATCACATCCCCTTCCTGCATATACAATAATTTTTCTCCGGTAATCTCTGTTTTACCCAGCTGGATCCGCAAAAATATTTCTGAATTAAGGATCACCTCTTTGATCATCCTGCGCCAGTTGGTGTCGATTTCCTCCAGTTCCGCCTGGACCCCGGAGGATAATTTATGGCGCATGGGCTCGATCATGGAATAGGGATAACAGACCACCAGGTTCCCGGCCACCTGCTCCAGTTCAATCTCAAACCGGGTAACAATCACCAGATCCGTGGGCAGTACGATGGCAGTGAACTGCGGGTTCATCTCCGAACGGATCAAAGTGGTTTTCACCGGCTCAATGGGCACCCAGGAGGTTTCGATATTTTTGAGTACCGCCACCACAGCCTTCTGGATCATCACTTCTTCAATGGCGGTGAACTCTCGGCCTTCCACCCTGGCTTTACCCAGGGCTTCTCCGCCGAAAAAAGTATCTATGAGATTGTAAACCAGCTGGCTTTCAAAAACCACCAGGCCGTGCCCCCGCAGGGGCTCCATTTTAAAAACATGCAGGCTGGTGGGTACAGGCAGACTTCTGATGAATTCGGAAAATTTAAGGCTGTCAAAGGGATTGGCGCTGACATCCACATTGGTCTGCAGCAGTGAGGACAAGGTTGCCCGCACCTCCCGCGACAACCGTTCATTAATGACATCAAAGGTGGGCATCCGGGCCCGGACCACCTTGTCCTGGCTGGTGAAATCATAGGCAGTAATGCCTTCCGCCTGGACCGATGTCTCAGCATCAGCCCGGGATTCAACTTCGCCTGAATCCAGTCCGTCCAGCAGGCTGTCAACTTCATCCTGGGATAAAATTTCACTCATGATACCATCACTGCATTAAAAATTTGGTAAAATATACATTTCTCACCACAGGTGCGGAAAAAAGGGAATTAATCTGTTTGAGCAGATCGTATTTGAGCTGTATTTTCCCTTCCGCTGTCCGCAGTTCAAGCCAGGTCAACCTTTTTACCCGGTCCTGGACAATTGCATGGATCCGGTCCATTACAAAATCAAGCTGCTGCCGGACATCCGGGTCAATCAATTCCAGGGCAAGCTTCATATCCACATGGGCCATGGCGGAACCGTCTTTGAGCAGCAGGCGTTCAAAGGGTGCCAGGGAAACGATATCTGCAAAAACCGTTTCATCCATTACCTGGCGCATGATCGCACCTCGGTCCTGTTCAGCCAGATTTTCCGGGGTAATGGTGTGTGCTGCCATCTCTTTTTTGCCTTCCCCCGGCATATCAAACAAAAAAAACCAGGTACCGGCAGCCAGGAGCACCACCAGTAAAAATCCCACAATGAGCATCTTTTTTCTGTCCATGGTTGAAATCACATGCAGCATGGCTGTAAATTTTTGCACCATGGGTTTCTTTGGCTGGTCTGCAACCTGGTCTCCATCTTCCTGGTGCGTATTTTCTAAAAGCGTTTTTACCACAACAGCTCCCGAGGATTAACAAAATTGATACATTCTTTTGACAATTATCTGTCCGGTTACACAGATGCATCCGGGTTTGCCTGATAAAAAAGCAATCCTTGTGCCAACAGGATGTCAACCGGCAATGTAATTATACAATGGTTTTATTTAACGGCAAGTATACGGGGTGTGCACTGTATTTGCAAAGGATTTCACGGAGGGGCAGGCAGGGGAAAAAAATATAAATCACCCGGACATCACATGGATCCGGGCAGCTGTGGCGGGCAGATATTTGTCAGGTATTTGACGGTTGTCAGCAAAACCGCCGGGATTGTGCTGACAACCGAAACACCCGCAAAAATTTTATGATAAGGCTATCGTTTCATCTGGATGACAGTGGACATCATGTCATCCACTGTGGTGATGGTTTTGGAATTGGCCTGAAACCCCCGCTGGTTGGTGATCATGGACACAAATTCTTCGGAAATATCCACATTGGACATCTCCAGGGAGTTGGGGGAAATGGTGCCAAGGCCGTTCTCGCCCGGCTTGTTGGTAATGGCGGCCCCGCTTTCTCTGGTTTCCCTGAACAGGTTCCCCCCCTCATTGGACAGGCCGTAATTGTTCAGAAATTTGGCAAGCCCCACCCGGAACAAAGGAATCAGCTGGCCGTTGGAATAGACACCGGTCATCACCCCGTCAGAGCCCACGTCCACCCCCTGGAGGTCTCCTGCTGAATATCCGTCCGCATCCTGGAAAACAGTGGTGGAGGATTTGGCAAACTGGGTGGTGGACAAAGAATCATTGACAAAATTGTTCTCCCGGAAAACCGAGCCGAAATCCAGATCGATTTGGTTTTCAGTTTCCCCGAACTCACCGCCGAGAAAATCCGTTTTAAAGCTGAAATACCCGGACTGTCCGATATCGGATTCTTCCATTTTTGTCCAGGCTGTGGACCCGAGAATATCAAAATCAATCTCACTTCTGTCATTATACGGATGGGTGCTGCTACCAGTTTTCAAGTCATCATTAAACACAAACCGGATATCATCATTATCATCGTCATTGCCTGATCCGTCCAGATCAATCACCACCTCTGTCTGGTCCCCTTTCAAAGTGGCATCGGCATATTCAAGCGGCGGCACATTCGGATCTGTGGTGAATTCAAAAGTCACACCTTCTGAAACTACAGTGCCACTTGTTGCTGGATTAAGCGTAAGATCTATTTCGTTATCGTCATTAAAATCGATTGCCACGCCGTCTGCAGGTACAGTACCGGCTGTGGTCAAAACAGCATTGGGATATTCTTTGGGAGGTTCGGGATCAATCGTAAATTCAATAGACTGGCCTGCAGATGAGGACAGGGCCGATCCGAAAGTATACTCCACAGTAGAAACACCTGCCGTGGCATCTGAATACCAGAGGTCAAACACCGCATGGGTGCTGTCGCTTTCAGAGGTGTTCAACTGAATATAAGTAGTATCAAACGAAGCAGTGGTAACAGCAGGACCTGCAGTAGCGGAATCCATGGACCATTTATCACCCAGCCAATATAAGGTTGGAAAAGGCGCTGCTGTGGGGGTAGCCCTGGCCCTGGCCCCTTCTCCATCAGAGGTTATGGTCAAAAGGGGATCGTTTGGAGGCTCAAAAGTAAATTCCTCGTTGAAATCTTCGGCTTTCAAGACATCATTCCATTTCCAGTCCGTGCCGTCATACCGCAGTTTGATATCCTGGGCATACATGGAAAAGGCTTCCACGTTTTCCACCACAGTCATGGCCGCAGTAGTTGTCACTTCCGTGCCTGCTGTATCATAAAAGGTCACATCAGAAACCAATTTGTCGGCATCAGCAATTTCAGGATTGCTCCAGAACCATTTTTCCTCGACCGGATTCCAGACAATACCCAGATTTTTGCTGTCATGGGTCATGACGCTGGGATCATTTATTTCCAGGGTGGTGTTGTCATTGGCAGTAT
>JAWOEP010000350.1:0-4688 GCA_046482705.1 Desulfotignum sp. | reverse complement strand
TAATCAGGATCAGGGTAAGCCATCTGATACCATTCCGAAGCTGTGCGTGCAGTATGACCAAAAAGTTCAACTGCGCTGCGACTCCAGAAGATTATCTTATCATCCTGTAAATCAACAACTGCAATTGGAAATGGCGTGCTAAGATTCAAATAGTGTAACGCCCACCCCCCGAAAAAGTGACAAAATAGTGTAACTAGTTTACCCCGCCGCCATACCCCGCCAAAAGTAAAAAAAATACCCCGCTATCCCGCCAATACCCGCCACCCTTTTTCACATTCGATTTTGCGTATATTTTTGTCTGGTTTTGAACGCTGGAGATTTTACTATGACAAAAAATATACGTGGAAAACGTCCCTGCTGTATTTGCCGGAAGTGGTTTCAGCCCATTGCTCAGCAGAAAGAGCGACAAAGAACGTGCGGTCCGGCCTGTCGCAAAGAACTTCATCGGAGACAATGTGAACAATGGAACAGGAAAAATAAAGCGTATTTCAAGAACAATTATCTCGCTGATAAGCTCCAGACAATCGATGAAGAAGACCAGAAAGAAAAATCGACGGGCCCACCTGTTGGTCAACAGGCACGACTGAACCATTCACCGTGCTTTTTACCCCGATCAACCCTTTCGGAACCAATTCTGCCAATGGATATAATCGGTACCCGGGTGGGCAAAAAGAATGCTGTCATTATCGAGTATCTGGTTTTTCTGGTCACCCGCCATGGTTGTTCCAGAACTACCGGAATCCCATGATATATCGCCGGACTCCTCCCTGACTAATCGACATGTGATTTCAAGAGGCATGATAGTGATAACCTACTGTAATATATATGGATATTGACAAAGTAATCTGTCTTTAATTTTAAGAGGCATCTTGGATATAACCCATTGATAATTATAAAGATACAGCCAGACTAATCCAACCCTCATTTTAAGAGGCAAATGACATGGAGTGACTGCCGGTGATATAAAAATTGCATCTTGGAACAACAGACAAAGAGGTGCTTTATGAAAATCAGGTTTTCATCCCGGGAGTTATTTGATCTGAGAAACAACATCCCGGTGGATATGCTGATCAGGGATCAACTGCAGATCCCCTCGAAAAACAGTGACGGTTTTTTCCGTTTTCTGTGCCCCATCTGCAATGAATTTCAGACAGCGGTCAATCCGAACACCAATCTGGCCAGGTGCTTCCGGTGTGAAAAGAATTTCAACACCATCGATCTGGTCATGACGGTCAGGGGATGCGGATTCAAAGACAGTGTCTTGTTTTTAAAAAATCTGCCCATACCACAAAAAGTGCCGACAGAGACATTGCGAACTCTTGTCGCCGGTATCGGGAAGCCCATGTCGTGACTTCAATGAATAGCGGACAGAAACAACTTGCCCATTTGGAGTCCCTGATTTCAAGCAGCCAGGAACATTTTTGCGAAACTGGCCGGGCATTGAAAGAAATCCGGGACAACCAATTGTACAAACTGGCATTGTTTGACACATTTGAAGCCTATACCAAAGCACGTTGGGATATCAGCCGGGCACATGCATACCGGCTGATCAAGTATTCAGAGGTGATTCACAATTTGTCTCCAATTGGAGACATTCTGCCGGTCAACGAATCCCAGGTCCGCCATCTTGCACCATTGAGGCCCATGGAACAGCGCCGGGTATGGAAAAATTTCCTGGCCAGCGGCAGAGAGCTGACGGCGCAGAATATCAAACGGTTTCTTGCTGCCCAGGGCATAAAAAAACCGGCTCCACCTGACTGGAGAGACCGGACCACCCCGGAATACATGGCTGCGGTCAAGGTCATGCTGGACCAAGTATGTGTTGCCCGGCATGATAACTGGCAGTCAACATCACGTCAGGCCGCCCTGTTATGGAACCGGGTTATCAAAGAAAAGATTTTGTCAAAAGGAACTGGTGATGGATGATTTGAAAGACAACTGTGATCTGAGCATTGACGACCGGTTCTACCTGTTGCTCCACAAAAAAATCATGAACAAGACCGGATCTGCAAGGCGAAGGGCCAAAAAATATTACAAGGACCAGTACCGGAAAACCGGCATTATTCCTCGGCCGCTGTTCCTGGCTGGAAAAGGGGTTATGGAGGGCCGGAAATGCAGCGGCCGTCCCCGGTCCCTGGATGAAGCCGTCAGGGTGCGGTTTATAGAAATGGTCAAAGCCTCCTGTGATCCATTGTCCCCGGGATTTATTTTTATTACCCGCAAGGCCAGAACCATCAAGAATTACCACTACTGGCTGGAGCAGGAATTTTGCCGGTCCATCAGCCTTCAGGCGCTCCGTCGGCTTGTAAAAAGCGAAAATCTCAAGTTCTACCTTGAAAAACCGGATACTGATGAAGATATCCCGGTCAAGCACACCTTCAAGTCGGAACCGGTATTTGCCCTTATCCAGATTGACGGCTGTCGGTTCCGGTATATGAAGATCAGAAATGAAACCGGCAACTGGCAGGCCCCGCAGGCCATTGAAATATTTGATACCGGGTCCCGTCACATGTTCGATCTGGATGCCTGGTTTGAAGAAAGCAGCATGAACTCTCTGGAGTTGTTTACCCGGTTTCTACAGGGAACCGAATTTCCTTTGGACACCATCTGCCTCCGGCCGGACAATGCCAAGGGATTTTTAAATCTGAAGCGACCCATCAATGCATTGAATACGGCGCATTCCACGCCGGGTGGTTTTTTTATGAAATCCGATTTTTCACGGATTCACTCCCCGAAAGACAAGGCGCACCTTGAATCGACTCACAGAAGTCTTCACAATTTTGAAATACGGGTCATCAAGGCGTTTGAAGACCGGATTGTCAAGACCGTTCCCACCACTATTTTAAACCAGGGGAAAAAAGAAACCATTACTGTTACGCTTCTGGACATCACCCTCCAGGATCTGAGAAACAGCGGTCTCATTCAGGAATACCGCAACGAACACAACCGTAACAAACACTATTTCAGTGAGAACGGCCGGATCGAAACATGGGTTCCGGAACAGAAAATGGAAGTTTTTTTATCAGAACAGACCGGTACCCTGACCTTCTCACCCGGGCAGGTACAGGAATATATGAAATACGGCTTCAATAAAAGCAATGCCACAGTATCCACAAAAAGAACCATTCGCCATGCCCGACAGGACTATTTTGTGACCATCGGTGCGGAGCTGTTCAGCAGGCATAAAAGCACCCCGGTGAAAATATCGTTATACAGGGACAAGCTGTATATTTTTGAACCGGGCGAGGATGGCGTCCTTCTGGGTGAAGCTCTTGCCTGTCAGCCGTTCGATGGCCCGCCCGCTACCAGGGATATTCATACACAGCCCGATGAAGTCTCCCGGATAATCGATTTTCTGGAACAACGCAGTATGATTGTCGACCGGCCCGCCCTGATCGAAATTTATCACAGTGGCATCGATTTGAAACAGGCAAAAACAATTTACGTGCAACATCAGCAGCGATACGACACCTACATGAAAAAAATGAGACAACCTGTACAGCAAAAAGGGAAGGCATTGTTCAATGCATTTGCTCTAGATTGCCACAAGTCAATGCATGCCGGCCATGTGGCACCATACGCCTTCCATGGAGATGTGACATGAAAGAGGATTTTATCAGTGACAAGCGCCGGATCTCTTATCTGAGCGCAACCTACAACCGGATTTACCGGGGCCAGAGTGTATTGATCGAGGGAGATTTCGGGGCAGGAAAAACAAAGTTCCTGCAATTGCTGCGTCCCAAAAAACTCCATGCCATATGGGTGGACTCCCTGTTCAATATTCATGAAACCCTGGCATCCATCCTCCGGGAATTGAGCTATGACACCCCGGCCACCTATCGCCGGACCCCCCAGTACCTGAAGATGATCTGCGGCCTATCCAATTGCTTCATTATCATCGACGAGGCCAGTGATCTGGACACCCGGGTATGGCCGTATCTCAAACGGATCATCGATGCCGGTGTTCCGGTCGTGTTTGCCGGCCTACCTAAAGTCAGAACCTATCTGAGCCGGAACCATCCCGATATTCTCAGCCGATTGAAAACCCTGATTTTATACCCCATTGTGGTGGAAGATTTTATCTCGGAATATAAAGACATCCAGCAGGAAGCCATCGAACAGATCTATATGTCCGTCAAAGGCGATATGCGCAAGTTCCAGGAAATCTGTACCGACTGCCGGGACAGGGCAAAGGAACTGAATTATCAGTTTGTGGACATCAATCTTGCCCTTGAATTTATATCCGACCTGCCTCCTCAGTAATCTATAAAAAACACTCGCACAAACTCGTATAGGCCATTTGCCGAGTTGCCAGCAGATGGCCTATTCTTATAGCTTCCATACCCTCATCCTAAACTCGATATATTCATCTGTTTTCATCATGTCTTCCGGGCGCTGAAAAAGCCAAAATGTTTTGCAATTTGCTGTAATATTGGAGAAATATTGATGGCGTTACACTATTTTGATCGTTGAACTACCGAACGATTTTAATATAACTAACTTGATTTAAAGAAAAAAAAGCTTCAACTGCCTGAATCAGGCAGAATAAAAAGCGTTACACTATTTGAATCTCATCAAATGCCCCGACAAAGGTATATATGGTGCTACAGAGCGTAAAAAAATAATGGAATTGTCTGTTTTCGGACGTTCATTGAGGATGTAAGAAGACAGTGCATTCCCAACATCAG
>JAWOEP010000171.1:0-5857 GCA_046482705.1 Desulfotignum sp. | reverse complement strand
GTGCCCAGGGCAAAGATAATGGCTCCGATCACCGACAAAAGGGTCAGTGCGGTCATGGCGATTCTGGGTCCCACTGTGTCCAGGAAAATACCCACCGGGATCTGCATGATGGCAAAAGCATAGAAAAATGCGGCAGATATCCGGCTCAGATCCAGGGCGGTCAATCCCATTTCCTGCATCAGATCCGGAGAGATCACCGCCACCGATGCCCGGTAGAACTGGGACATGGCAAACATGACCGCCGCAAGTATGACAGTGGTGAAAAGCCAGGTGCGTGAATGGTTCATAGGATTGATCTCATTGTTTTTTTTAAAAATTTTGTCCTGACTATTTCATTGCATAGGCTTTTTCATGAGGTCCGACCGTTAAAAAAATTATGGTATTGTCAGGAAAATTTTCACAAAAACAGTATTCGCATTCAGGGATATGGATGCATTCCTCACAGATAACAAATATGATCCGAAAGTTTCTATCGACACGAAAACTTCTGCAACCCTTCAAATTCAGTTTGCCACTCTTGTCTGAAAGGAATTCAGTGTGAAAGTAGGGGGCAAGAATGATACGTTCCACGCATCGTTTGATTTGTTTCCTGTTTGATGGATATCGTTTCAGATTTTTGATGAATTGTTTTTCATATTTCGCAAGATATTCTCGCGGTTCAGTCATCCCATACCTCTTCATGGGAAAATAGTTCGATTTTGTGGTTTTTTTTCCGTTGGGCAATTTCTTGTAAATCTTTGTAAAGGGGCATGTTTGAGTCCAAGGAAAATATATTTGTATTTTTCCTGGCAATATTCAAAAGTTCTTCCCGAATAATTCTTCGTATCAATGGTTCTAAAATCTGCTGAAGCTCATCAGATCCAACCATTCGATTTTGTGGTATATCCATTTTTCCTCCTGACCGTTCAACTGTTGAATTTTAATTATATTCATGCATTTCAGGGATGTAAAGTGAAATATATTCCAATGCGGCAATGTTGAAGGTATGATCATTTCCGAAAGCATTCTCGCTAATCTGCCGTTTCCTTCCCGAATAGTGACTTTCCCCCAAATATGAGATTTCCGGGCGGTTTACAAATCAAAAAAGAAGTTGTAAGAAGCGGTTGGATGATAAACAAAGATAACAGGGAAAAAGACACCATGAAGCAGATTGATTTGAGAAGCGACACCGTGACCCGGCCCACACCACAGATGCTGGAGGCCATGATGGCCGCCCCGGTGGGAGATGATGTGTACGGCGAAGACCCTACCGTGAACCAGCTGGAACAGACCGCGGCCCTCATGACCGGAATGGCCGATGCCCTGTTCTGCGCCTCCGGTACCCAGACCAACCTGGTGGCCCTGCTAAGCCACTGTCAGCGGGGGGAGGAATATATCGTGGGCCAGACCGCCCATACCTATAAATATGAAGCCGGCGGCGGGGCGGTCCTGGGCAGCATCCAGCCCCAGCCCCTGGATTTTGCGCCGGACGGTACCCTGGACCTGGCCACAGTGGAACGGTTCATCAAGCCGGATGATTTTCATTTTGCCAGAACCCGGCTGTTCTGCCTGGAAAACACCCAGGCCGGCAAGGTGCTGCCCATGGCCTATCTCAAAGAAGCCCGTTCTCTGGCAGACCGCCATGGCCTTGGGTTTCACCTGGACGGTGCCCGGGTGTTCAATGCTGCCGTGAAACTGGGAATCGACGTCAAAGAGATCACCACCCTGTTTGATTCCGTGTCCTGCTGCCTGTCCAAAGGGCTGGGCACACCGGTAGGATCGGTGCTGTGCGGATCAAAAGATTTCATCGCCCGGGCCAGGCGGTGGCGCAAAATGGTGGGGGGCGGCATGCGCCAGGCAGGCATTCTGGCGGCAGCCGGACTGTATGCCCTGTCCAACAATATCGATCGGCTGGCAGATGACCATGCCAATGCGGTCCGCCTGGCAGAAGGCATTTCCGACATCGATGCCATCCGTATCGATGAAAAAACGCTCCAGACCAATATGGTGCTTGCAGACATTGACGCGGACACGCAGGCCCTTGTGAAACACCTGGCAGACCGGCACATCCGCATCAGTCCGGGCAGCCCCGTGCGCCTGGTGACCCACCTGGATATCGATGCAGAGGATATCGACCGGACAGTGGCAGGTTTCCGGTCCTTTTTCTGAATGCTTCTGAAATAGTATTGCAATCACGCCCAAAGGTGATTTTCTGATTGAAATCGTCACCTAAAGTGGGGTCAGGCTTGGCTTATTGCGGCCTATGCAATAAGCCAATGACCCAAGATTTTTTTTGTCAATGGGTGAGGATCTTGCTGATGAAATCCGCGGCCCGGTGGGTCTGGGGATTGTCGAAAAATTCATCCGGTCTGCCGGTTTCAATGATTTTGCCGAAATCCATGAAAAGGACCCGGTCCGCCACTTTTCGGGCAAACCCCATTTCATGGGTGACCACGCACATGGTCATGCCCTCGGATACCAGGTTCACCATGACATCGAGCACCTCGCCGATCATCTCCGGGTCAAGGGCTGAAGTGGGTTCGTCAAACAGCATGATTTTTGGAGACATGGCCAGGCCCCGGGCAATGGCCACCCGCTGCTGCTGGCCCCCGGACAGCTGGATCGGATAAGCCCCGGATTTGTCGGTGAGCCCTACCTGGGTGAGTTTTTCCCTGGAGATCTCCTCTGCTTCGGCAGCAGACATTTTTTTGACGTTCACCGGGGCCAGCATCACGTTCTGGAGCACGGTCATATGGGGATACAGATGAAACTGCTGGAACACAAAGCCTATGTCGGCCCGCAGTTTGGTGAGGTTTGTCTTTTTGTCATGTACGGGCACGCCATCAACAATGATTTCGCCTTTCTGGATGGGCTCCAGGCGGTTGATGCACCGGATCAGGGTGGATTTTCCCGAGCCGCTGGGGCCGCAGATCACCAGCACCTCCCCTGGATCGATATCCAGGTTGATGTCATTGAGTACGTGGAGCTTGCCGAACCATTTGTTCACATGCTTGAATTCAATCATCTTGTATCCTTGGTTGCTTTGGTTTCCAGACACGGCTGCCGGTTCCGGTACCGCCTGTATCTATGCAGCCGGTACCAATACAGCCGGTTTTGATGCCGCCCGGTTGCTGCATTACATTACACCGCCATCCGCCGTTCCAGGTAGTTGGACAAAAGGATCAGGGGGTATGAAATGACAAAATACAGGACACCTACCAGGGAGAACACCATGAGGCCTTCCGGGATTCTCACCACGGTGACCCATCCCACCCGGGTCAGCTCCATTACACCGATGACCGACACCACGGAGGTGTCTTTGATCAGCAGTACATACTGGCCCACCAGGGGCGGCAGGATGACTCGCATGGCCTGGGGGATGATCACCAGGCGCAGCTGCTGGATCAGGGTGAGGCCGGATGCGGTGCCTGCCTCCCACTGGCCTTTGGAGATGGCGTTGATGCCGCCGGCAACGATTTCGCAGATAAAGGCGGATCCCATGATGGCCATGGCCAGCAGGGCTGCGGAAAAGGCTTTCAGCTGAATGCCCCATTCCGGGAAGATGAAAAATACGATAAACACCTGGACCACGAACGGGGTGCCCCGGACAAAGGAGACATACACGCCGATGAGGCGCTTGATGATCTTGTTTTTGCCTGAGCGCAGAACGCCTAAGACAAATCCCAGAATGGTGCAGGTGAGCAGGCTGATAAAGGCGATCTGGGTGGTCATCCACAATCCTTTGAGAAAAAAGGGAAAGATTTCCACCAGCCGGGAAAAGTAAAATGCCATCATGTTAATATGCCTCCCTGAAGATCAGTTTTTTCTGGGACCAGTCTGCCAGGGATTTGAGGCAGAAATAGATGCACATGTAAAAGAAGGCCACGGTCAGAAAAGCTTCCGTGGGCATGAATCTTTCAGATGTCATGGTCTGGCCGCACCGGGTCAATTCCATCACGGAGATCAAGGACAGCAAAGCGGAATCTTTCACCAGCACAATGGCCTGGCCCAGAAGCGGGGGTACCGTGGCCCCCAGGGCCTGGGGCAGGATGATAAAGCGCATGCGCTGAAAATAGTTCAGCCCGGAAGATACCCCGGCCTCGATCTGGCCGTCATCCACAGAGGTGATGCCGGCCCGGATGATTTCCGCGATATAGGCTCCGGAATTGAGCATCAGGGCGATGATCCCGGTCTGGAGTTCAGGCACCCGGATGCCCATGGTGGGCAGGCCGAAATACAGAAAATAGATCTGTACCAGAAGCGGGGTGGACCGGATGATTTCAATATAGGCAATGGCCGGATATTTGAGCATTTTGATGGAAGATATCCGGCAGGCACAGGCAATGGTGCCGGTGATCAAGGCCAGAACGATGGACACACTGGAAATAAAAAATGTGTTTCTGAGCCCGGTTAAAAACAGGGGCAGGTATTCTATGATAATTCGGAAGTTAAAGTCAGCCAGCATATGATCATCCCTTTTGTCAGGGGCATGTCCGCATAAAAGCTGGGGACATGCCCCGTTCATGATTACACATTACCACGGTGCTGCTCAGGTATGGCTGGTCAACGGATCAGTGGTCTTTTTTCCACTCGGTTCCTTCCATCCAGTAGGAGATGTTTTCATCATAGATGCCTTTGGCACGGATAGTTTTAAAGTACAGGTTGATCCACTGCCACAGGTTGACCGATTCGTGGCGCACGGCAAAAGCAAGGGGGTCTTTGCCCTGGCCCAGGCGCTTGTCCAGCAGGCGCACGGAGTTGGGCGGAAAATCGGGCAGCACGGTGAGCACGGCCAGGTCATCGTTGACACCGGCATCCACATGCCCTGCGATCAGGGCCTGGACCACCATGCGGCCCCCGCCTTTGTAGGATTTGATCTCGGCATTGGGCAGGTACTGCTTGGCAATGGTTTCACCGGTGGAACCTAAGAGCACGCCCACGGTGACCCCTTCCTTGTTCACATCCTCAAGGGTCTGAAAGTCGGTGTCGGTGCGGGTGAAGATACAGGGCTGCACCTCGATCCAGGGATCGGTGAAGGTGATTTTCAGGGCCCGTTTGAGGGTGGGGGTCATGTCGGCCGCCAGGATATCGGCCTTGCCGGAGAGCAGCGCCGGAATCAGGCCGTCCCAGTCAAAATCCAGAACCACCATTTTGACACCCATGGATTCGGCCATGCCTTTGGCAAAATCGATCATGGAACCGGCATGTTCCCCGTGTTTGTTTACAAAGGCATAGGGTGCGGCGCCGGACTGCACCGCCACCCGCAGTTCCCCGCGTTTTACAATGTCGGTCAGGGTGCCGGCGAAGGTGATGGTGCTGAAGCACAGAACAGCAGCCAGTGCAAGGACCAGTGAGAGTAATTTTTTCTGACGCATGTTTTTTTCTCCTTTTGTTACAGTTTGGTATAAAAGTCAGCGGCACCATGCCGCACGTCGGCTGTGAACCGTCGGCTGTACCCGATATCCTGATATCCCCTCGCAGGCCGGCTGCGGCCGATTTCGTGCAGAAGGAGGGACATCAACTTTCCAGGCTTTTCAGAACTTCAATCACAACGATCCCTCTTTTTTTCAAGCTTTCCAGAAACGGCACCTCAGGTATATGGATCATGGGGGAGAGCACCCCGGTTTCGGTAATCTGTTTTCTGGCGATCATTTTGGCGGCAATGACCGCAGAGCAGGCAACACCCTTGCTCATGGCCATCAGCCCTGTGTTCAGATCCCGTTCAATGGCCATGGTGGAGGTGAGCTGCTTTTTTTTGCCGCCGATTGTGCCCTCAAAGATGTTGAGCATGGCCACCAGGTCTTTTTCATCAGTGTTACGCCACTTGAAGCAGTGTCTGGACAGAGCCAGATTCACAGCGTCCGTCAGCGAAATGAGG
>JAWOEP010000277.1:0-6391 GCA_046482705.1 Desulfotignum sp. | reverse complement strand
ATAGGCCTGGTTGACGGCTTTCATCTGCTTTTCCGCCTGGATCACTGCACAGGCATCCTGTGCAAAATGATCCGGGTGGTGCAGCTTGGCCAGTCGTCTGAAAGCGGCTTTTGCATCCTGGCGGGTAGCCTCCCCGGAAAGCTGCAGTATGGCCATTGCCTGTTTCTTGTCCATGCTGTTTTAGTACCTGCCCGGGAAAACCCTGTCAAGCCCCGGTGGCATATTGGATTGAAAAAGTGATTTTTCCATGGTACCATGCCGCAAATTATCATTTAAGGAACTGCCATGGGCAACAAAGACTACATTCCCGTTACCGTTGGAGAAAACCCGGACCAGGATGCCTGGCTCACCGCTTTTTTTCTGGAAAACCACATTGATCCTTTTGCCTATCCCTACAAGGTGGGCAGTGTGGAACAAATTGAATTCATGGTGTATCTGCAGAACAATGAGCGGTATTTTCCCTGTTCAGACAAAATGTTTGCAGCCATCATGTCCAGAACCTGCCAGCAGTATTTGCAGGAGCGCTACCAGTATGTATATGACAAGGTCATGCAGATGGTGAATGACTTTATCGAATCTGCCTATGACCGGAAATTTCTCACCGCCCTGATCCGCATAAAATATGAACATGAGATTGAAACCTGCCTGATCATCCCCTCCCGGCTGGAAAAACGGCTGTGTAAAATATTTTTAAGCAGAACCCATATTGAAAATCCCTATTCCCGGGAAAAACAGCATGAAAACCGCCAGGCACAGAAACTGCTGCATTCCGACACCTTTAAAAAAGCAGTGAACCATATTGACGGGGCATTCAAAAATATTGATACATTGTCTTTGGATACTTTGCGAAAAAAAATAAAGGAGATTGAACTGCAACGGCTTTTGACTGTATTGTGCGCCCGGGACCTGTGGTGCCAAAAAAAAATGCAGACACCTTCCGTGCAGGAATGCAAAGACATATTTGACAGCCCTATCACCGGTAACGGACTGGCCCGGCTGATGGATCTGATTCACACCCCGAAGCGCAAAATTCTCTGGCTCACGGATGAATCCGGCAGCGTCATGGTGGATATTGCCATTGCAAAATTTTTGGCGGAACTGGGCCATATCGTTATTCTGGCGGTCAAGGAAACCCCGGTTTTTAAAAAAATCTCCCTTGCCGATACCCGCACCGATCCCGTGCTGGCCCGGGAACTGGAACCCAGCCACTTTATCCATGAAAAAACCATCAGCAAAAACCGCCTGGTCCAGCGCCTCAAACAGGATGAAGACATCTATGTGGTATCGGACGGGACCAAGGAAACCCTGAACCTGCTCCTGGCATCCACCACCTTTGCCCGGATTTTCAAGGAAGTGGATTATGTGGTTTCCCGGGGCCATGACCAGAAAAGGCGGCTCATCCAAACCCATTTTCAGTTCACCCGGGACATCATCAATATCTGTGTTGATGAAAACAATGCCGGTGAAAAGCAGCTGAACATCACCTTCAAGCCCCGGCATCCGGATGTCATCAATTTTTCCCACAAGGACCTGGAAGACCGGGCCAACCGCATCATAGACCAGATGAGGGCGGCCAAAGCCAAAAACATGACCGTGATGTTCTACAGCGGCATCATCGGCTCCATCCCCGGAAAGATCGATGTGGCCAAAAAAATCATGGCCGAATTTATCAACCACCTGAAACAGCAGTACCCGGATCTTTTCATCATCAACCCTGCCACCTATTACGAACCCGGCATGGATGCGGATGACCTCATGTATATGTGGGAAATCGTCCAGACCAGCAATTATATCGACATCTGGCGGTTCCAGACCGCCGAGGACATTACTGCCGGCTTTGCCCTGATGAAGCAGAAGGTGCCGCCGGAATGGATAGGAAAAGATGCCACCTACAGCACCGGCTGCACCAAAGAAATGCGCATTGCCCAGAAAGCCCTTGAGACAAACCCTGAAATGCAGATCATCGGTCCTTCCCTGGACAAATTCATGCGTCGGGATGAATACGGGGTAGGCAGCATGTATGACCAGCGCCTGGCAGATGGGTGATTTTTTAGCTGTTAGAAGTTGTTTGTATCAACTTCTCAGGGACTTTTTTCAACCGGATTCCCTTGGTCTAAAAAATCTTTAAACTGCCGGGAAATTCTATGGTCTTTGGAAACATCCTCCCAAAAATCATATGCCAGACCTTTTATCTTTTCAATCTCATGATCGCTGATATCAACATTCAAAATATCGGATGCCTCAAAAGAAAAAGGTTGAACCTCAGCATCGCTTCTTGGGGCAAATCCCATTGAGCACATATCATAGACCGGCAAAAGCCTGAAGGATTCTTGCTCCATGGCCAGGCTCAGATTGCCCAGGTGCATGTCAACATTATTGATAAGCCGGCCAAAATACCATAAAGATTTGGTTGTAATGAGATCTTTTTCACTGACCAGGTTGCTGTTGAACAATTCTGCCATTACTGTCACCCAGTTGTGGCCAATGCCGGCAAATTCATCATCAATGGATTTCATAGAAATCATTGATGATCTTCCAAACTCTCCATGTCTGTCAAATCGTTGCATCTCAATAAAATACCTTCCGTCCATTTCAAATAACCTGGTATCCGCAGCAGGGGAAATATTATTGTTGATAACCTTGGCCGCATGATATTCGGTAACCAGGATATCCTTCCATCTTTGCGCAATTTCATTATCACCCCTGGGTGAAAACTTAACGATGACGTGGGAGGCAAGATTGCCGTTGTACGCTGTGAATTTAGGGTGTTCACCGCCGGCAGAAGACCCTGGGAGTTCACCTTTCATCACGCTGTCTGCAAGCCCTGAATAATCGCTTTCGGAAACAGCCACTGGTTTGCGCTGAACACGCAATAGTGACTGCTCTCCAAATATGAGATTTCCGGGCAGGTCCTCACCGTTGGAAATCAAATATCTCCCAATGTGGTTATTGGTCCAGAGCCTTGGGTCTGACGGAAAATCTTCGGATTGTGATGCTATTTTTCGGGCTATTTGCCACCCCAAAAATCCTTGGGGTCTTAAATCAAAAAAGTAATATGGCAGATCATCAAATAACCCATTATTGCCGCCCAACAACATGAGGGGAATATCCTGTGCCGGTTCTACAAAAAAACCACCGTGGCTCAATGGGCGTATATATCCGATTACAGAACTGTTTCCATGGGGCCCCACCATACCCAATGGCAGCTTGTCATTACCTCCAAAGGCATTGCATGCTGCAACATACCTGATTGATCGCCCCTCTTGTATCTGAACAACCTTATCACCCATGTCTTTAAGCCTACGGGCCACAGAACTCTGGCTCAAACCTGTCAGTGCCTGGATCTCTTTGGATGTGGATGGTCCTCGTTCTAAACATTCTTTTATTGTCCGTGCCATAGACAGATCCTTTGATTGACTTACAAAACGGGTAATTATTTTTTTATATTTTTATCATAAATATAGAATTATTTCAAGAATATATAAAAACAAATTATTTCTAACTTATTATATTTTTGAATAGATTAATTTGAAAAAAACTTCCTGGCCCAGCACATCCTTGACACTGCCGGGTTTTCCGGAAGATACTTCAACTGGGATTATGGCCGGGACCGCCAGGACCTGCTGGCTGAAAAATGGCACCGGGACGGATTCCGCTATGATCTGCGGTATATCCGAGACAAAAGAAACCTTTCAGCTTGATTTTAACGGAGATACGGGATCATCACCTGAGATTGGATGCTGTCAAAGGGGATGCACGCATAAATATGGATATCCGGCCGCTTTGCGTTTCCGGATCTTACCCCTGCCGCAACTGTATAACGGTTCAGGAGGGTGAGGGAAAAAAAATGCCAGATTCCGGCAGTTTTTGCTTTCTCCGATACAAACCTGATATCAGGCCGGCCCTGGTCAAAGACAAATGAAAATTTGTCCAGCCCCATTGACAGCCCTTTTCCCACCGCTTTAATATACGCTTCTTTCAGGGTCCACAACTGCAGGAACATCGCCTGCCTGCCAGCAGTATCTTTGATTTTTTCCAACTGCATGATTTCCGGTTCTGAAAAAAACCGGCGGGCCAGGTTCAAGTTTACACCCCGGTGTTGGTCCTCCATGTCAATGCCCACATCTGCATCCCAGGTGACGGCACAACCTACCAGATCTTTACAATGGGACAGGTTGAAGCGCACCGGCACAGGGGTTACACCCGGCATGAGAGCGGGTTTTCCATGGCGGTTGACACAATACTGCACCGCTTCCGGCGGAATCCGGCAGCACCGGGACAGAACAAACCTGGCCAGGGCCTTTGACACAAGGCTTTCATGGCGCTTTTTTTCAGATCTGATTTTGCTTATGGTTATAGACTCTGCCGGACTGAGGATGCCGAGATACTGATCGATGAGCCTTTGGTCCCGGATCTTATCCAGACAGGTATAATAGAGATGGATATTATCAGGTTGCAGGGAGAATGGATTCACTGGCGGCTGAAATTCTTAAAATTCCAATTCCTAAGATTCCAAAAATGGTATAAAATGGCGCGCCCGGCAGGATTCGAACCTGCGACCCCCTGATTCGTAGTCAGATACTCTATCCAGCTGAGCTACGGGCGCGTTTGAATGAAATGCTTTATACCAGACGATGGTGATGATTGCAAGGTGTTTTTGGCGTTGATCAAGGGTGACCGCATGGAGATACAGCCCCAAAATTTTGATCAAGCCCCCTGTGGGTGCCTTGTGACAGGACTGTCAGATACCAAGCCCGGGCAGGTCACAAGGCACCCGCAGGGGGCGGGGCGCGATGGACCAGACAAAATGGGATCACAAGGTGTTGCCCTGCTCACACTCTGCCAGAGGCATACAAAAAAAGGACAGTATCTGAAAGAATGGCAACAGGTCAATAAGTGTTTGACCTTGGGGTAAAAGCTTTATATAAATAGGACCTGGATTATGGATGATAAATTTTACATGATGCTTGCCATAAAAGAGGCACAGCATGCCCGGACCATGGGTGAAGTCCCGGTGGGGGCCGTGATTACAGATGCAGACGGCAGGGTTATCGGCCAGGGATACAATGCCCCGATTTCAACCAGTGACCCCACCTGCCATGCGGAAATCACCGCCATCCGGATGGCCGCACGCAGCCGGAAAAATTACAGACTGACCGGCACCACATTATATGTCACCATTGAGCCCTGTATCATGTGCATGGGGGCCATCATCCATTCCCGGATCAGGCGGGTGGTGTTCGGCGCATCAGATCCCAAATGGGGAGCGGTGTGCTCCCTGTATCACATGGCCGACGACCAGCGGTTGAACCATTGCCCTGAGGTGGTATCCGGGGTATGTGAAGAACAGACCAGAAACCTTATGAAACATTTTTTTTGCAGCAAAAGGAGCAGATAGTGCTAAATACAGTGATAGTGGGCACCCAGTGGGGGGATGAAGGAAAAGGAAAAATTGTGGACCTGTTGAGTGAACATGCGGATTTTGTGGTCCGGTTCCAGGGGGGCAACAATGCCGGCCATACCATGGTGGTCAACGGCAGAACCATCATCAGCCACCTGATTCCGTCAGGCATTCTCCAGCAGAAAAGATGCTTTATCGGCAACGGCGTGGTGGTGGACCCCTTTGTTCTGCTGGAGGAGATCGATTACCTTTCCGCCAACCAGGTGGATGTGTCTTCAGACATGCTCAAAGTCAGCAGCCGGGCACACCTGATCATGCCCTATCACAAGGAGATCGACAAAGCCAGGGAAGAAAAAAAGGGGATAAAAAGATCGGCACCACCGGCAGGGGCATCGGACCCTGTTATGAAGACAAGGCCACCCGCAGGGGTATCCGGTTCTGTGATCTCATGGATCCGGAGCTGCTCAAAGAAAAAATTGCTGCCATTCTGGAGGAAAAAAATTTTTATCTGGCGCACTATTTTCACACCGCCCCACTGGAAAAGGATCAGGTCATCAATGAGATTCTGGCAATTCGGGACCGGCTTTTGCCCTATATTGCGGATGTGTCAGTGGCCCTGCACAACGGCAGCACCAGCGGCAAGGTTATTTTGTTTGAAGGAGCCCAGGGAACCCACCTGGATGTGGAGCACGGCACCTATCCTTTTGTCACCTCTTCCTCCACTGTGGCCGGCAATGCCGCGGGCGGATCCGGGGTGGGCCCGGGCCTTTTACAGGAAATTCTGGGTATAGTCAAAGCCTATACCACCCGGGTGGGAGAAGGCCCTTTTCCCACGGAACTGTTTGATGACACAGGGGAAAAGATCCAGCAGACCGGTGCGGAGTTCGGTGCCACCACCGGCAGAAAAAGACGGTGCGGATGGCTGGATATGGTGATGCTGAAAAATGCCGCCCGCCTCAACAGCCTCACCGGCCTTGTGATCACCAAGAT
>JAWOEP010000183.1:0-6150 GCA_046482705.1 Desulfotignum sp. | reverse complement strand
CTAAGTTAAAATTAAAATCATTTCTTAAGAACACAATTGACCATCATAATACAATATATGCAGGAGATCATGAGATTGGACATATTAAGAGAATTATTCAAGCATTTGAAAATTATTTGAAAAGAGAATCTAAAATTAAAAAAATGTATAAACATAATTTTAAGTCTGCTAAATCAAGAAAAGAATTTGAGATGAAACAGATTTTGGATCTTTTAAAAGGAAAAATAAAATATAAATTCATTAGGGATAAGAATAAAACTCTAATAAAAATGGCTAAACTGTATAGAAAACGAAATCTTGATAATCAAAAAAAGTTAGCTTATCAAGGCATGATATCAGTAGGTTTTAGGGATTTCTTGATTGATAAATTAATCAATAATAATAATAATAAAAGTAAATCTTTTCAAAAAAGCCCAGAAAAGGTAAAAACCTACATTAGAGAATATCATACTAAAGAAAAAAAATTTCCGAATACAATAATTCTTTATCAAGAATTTATAAATTATAAAAGCTTTGAACTAAGGGGATTTCTAAATAGAATGCGTAGAGAATTTAATCATAAATTGTAAACACGATAAAGATAATTAGGAAATATTTTGCCAAGGGAGGGACGTTCAAGCAAGTGCTAAATGCACTTATTATTTGAACCATTTCGAAACCAATCGTAAAGAAGTGGCTTTCTCGATACCCAGATCTTCAGTTTCACCATATCTCAGAGTTCCAAGATATACTGGTGCGTTCTTACCGCACCGTTTCACCCTTACCTTCTTCGGGTTGAAACCAACCCGCAAAAGGCGGTCTGCTTTCTGTTGCACTTTCCTTCACGTCACCGTGACTCCACGTTATGGAGCGTCCTGTCCTGCGGTGTTCGGACTTTCCTCCAGGTCTTTGACCCAGCGATCGTTCAGTCCGGTCAGACCGAAATTAAAAAACTATTCCCCTGACATTGGATCATCATTTACATGGTACAGAATCCGGCTGCACTGGGGGCATGAAATCAACTGGTTTCCCCGCTGCACTTCAATACACAACTGGGGCGGAACATTCATGAAACAGCCCATGCAGGATTCATTTCTCACCTGGGCAACTGCCTGGCCCTGGTTCATTCTGGAAACTTTTCTGAACCGGGTCATCAAAGACGGGTCCAGGTCCTGCCCGATCTTTTTCTGCTGGGCCAAAGATTCTTCAAGCAACTCCCTGTCATCAACCGTTTTTTTATCAATTTCCGCCTGCTCCGATTTAATCTGTTCCGCCAGCTGCAAAAACTGCTGTTCGCTTTCCCGGACCCGTATTTCTGCAGTTTCTTTCTGATCATAAAATTCCAGTAACTGGTTTTCCAAAGCATCCTTGCGTTTTTTATTGTCATCCACTTCCCGGAGCAATACCTGGTACTCCTTGTTGGTCTTTACCATTCTCAGGGTTTCATTGCTTTTTATGATCCGGTCATCAACGGTTTTGATTTCCTGTTCCGTATCCCTGCATTTTTGCTGAATCTCTTCCAACTCCAGCTTGTGAGCGCTCAAAGCAGTTTCAAATTCCTTGCGTCTGGCGGCAAGGACAATTTTTTCTTTCTCCACTTTCTGGATAACCGATTGAAGCCTGTAAATTTCAGATTCAATCTCCTGGAGCCTTACAAGTGTTTCAATATCTTGTTTTAAAGTCTGGTTCATACGCTGTCCTTACACTATGGCAAATGGATCTGCTTCCTGATTAAACCCTTTAATTTCCAGGTCATGCCCCGCATGAGAGGCTGCCTGGCGCATCCTGCGGGACAACAGGTCCTTTGCAATGATTTCCGAGGCAAAATGCCCCACATCAATTAATGCCCTGCCCCGGGCTTCTATCAGGCGGGCATCATGGTATTTTATGTCGCCGGTGACATACAGGTCTGCTCCGGATGCTAAAAAATCCGGTATCAAAGATCCGCCGGAACCGGTGCATACAGCAATTTTTTCAACCAGTAAATTCATATCCCCCACCACCCGGACCTGACTGACTCCCAGCTGCTGTTTCATTTTTGACACCATTTCTGCCAGGGTAACGGCAGATGCTATGTGTCCGATTCTTCCGATACCGGTTTTGCCGAAGTGTTCATCTGAAGTGCCGTGATCCGGGACAAGGGGGTGGGTGCATACAACGCCGATGCGGTCGGCAAAAAAATCATTCAGCCCGTTTCGTGCTTTGTCCAGATTTGTATGTGCACAGACAATGGCTATCTTTTCTCTGGCCGCAAGGGCGATGCCAGATCCGGGCATGTACTGAAAATCAATGGTTTTTTCCGGGGTGATAAACAAAGGATGGTGGGTAAGTACCATGTCTGCTTCCCACTTTACGGCTGCCTGCAAAACCTGCATACAAGGGTCGAGACCCACCAGTATTTTTTTCACCGGCCATGTAAAATCACCGGCACAAAGACCGCAGTTATCCCAGGATTCGGCCAGATTGTGGGGGGCGATCTCATCGATTATATCTATGATCTGCTGTACGGTTGGTGCCATGACCCGTCAACCCAAATAAAAAAAGCGTGGTGAAATGCCACGCTTTGAAGATTCATACCGGTATTGCTTTTTTACAGGCATATTCATATATGACCTGACCATCCTTATCTTTTTCTTTTTCTTTTTCCCATTCACAAACATTGTCTGTCCGGGTGCATGGTGGGCCCACCTGGATTCGAACCAGGGACCGACCGGTTATGAGCCGGTGGCTCTGCCAAACTGAGCTATAGGCCCGTTACCGTTGGCACCCAAACAAACTTTAATTATATATAGCAAACACGTATCCAAGTCAACATCTAATTTTCTATAAATGTCTTAAGCTTCTTGCTCCTTGTGGGGTGGCGCAATTTTCTCAAAGCCTTGGCCTCGATCTGGCGGATGCGTTCCCTTGTCACGGTAAAATCCTTGCCCACCTCTTCCAGTGTGTGATCCGATTTTTCACCGATACCAAACCGCATCCGCAACACCTTTTCTTCCCTCGGGGTCAGGGTGGCAAGAATTTTGCGTGTCTGTTCCGCCAGGCTGAAGTCAATGGCAGCTTCCGATGGAATGGAAAATTTCTTGTCTTCAATAAAATCCCCGAGATGGCTGTCTTCTTCTTCTCCAATGGGGGTTTCCAGAGAAATGGGTTCCTTTGCAATTTTCAAAACCCGCCGGACCTTGTCAATGGGGATTTCCATTTTTTCAGCAATTTCCTCAGGAGACGGTTCTTTGCCCATTTCCTGTACCAGATACCTGGAGGTTCTGATAAGTTTGTTAATGGTTTCAATCATATGCACCGGAATACGTATGGTTCTTGCCTGGTCTGCGATGGCCCGGGTGATGGCCTGACGGATCCACCAGGTGGCATAGGTGGAAAACTTGTAGCCCCGCCGGTATTCAAACTTGTCCACCGCTTTCATCAAACCGATATTGCCTTCCTGGATCAGATCCAGAAACTGCAGCCCCCGGTTGGTGTATTTTTTGGCAATGCTGACAACCAGCCGCAGATTGGCCCGTACCAGTTCCCGTTTGGCAGAATCAGCATCTTTGCGGCCTTTATCAACACCCTGGATTATGGCCCGGAGATTATCTGCATCGCCTTTTATCAGTTCCTTGCGCAAAGCCACCTGATCCATGATAGCCTGGATATCTTTGTGCAGGAGACCAGCTCTGTCAGCGCCAAGATCTGTCCGGGCTGTGGCCCATTGCACAAATTTTTCCTGATCAGATGCCTGTTTGAGCATGGTATCTTTCATCACGTTAAAGGTCCTGGCACATTTTTCCAGCAGATTGTCCACTGTATCAAACCAGACTATGGTACTGCGGATGCTTTTTTCAATGGTATCAATGACATTGGATTCAAACCGCCAGCGTTTGAGTTCCTCAAAAATTTGTTCCGTGCCCTGGCCAATCTCTTCCATCAGGTTCTGGTATTTTTTGGTTGATTTTCTCAGATCGTGAAGCTGATCCCGTTTGGCCTGGTTGCTCTCATGGATACGTTTGATAACAGCCAGAGATTCGAGGAATTTTTCCTGTTTTGAGACCTCATCCACCACACCGTCCCCTTCGTCCACATCACGCAGAACGTGTTTGGGCCGCATGGATTTTTTCTCCATTTTATCACCATACAAAAAAATGGTGGTCAGAGAAATAGGACAATCCAGCATGGCGCGCAGGATATCTCTTTCTCCCACTTCAATTTTTTTTGCAATTTCAATTTCACCTTCCCGGCTCAAAAGGGTGACCATCCCCATTTCTTTGAGATACATTTTAACAGGGTCGGTGACTGCCCCGAACTCCAGATCCGGTCGCTCTTTTACAGACAGCAGACCCTCTTTTCTGTCCCCTGTATCTGCTTTTTTGTGTTTCGGTTCCTGCCTGATCTTTTCTTTTTTACCACCTGATTTGCCGGACACCACCGTACCTGCCCCGGCAGCTGATTTTTTTTTCTTGATTTTTTCAAGATCCACCAGTGTGATTCCCAGTTCCTGGAACTGAACCACGATATCTTCGATCTGATCAAAAGAGGTCACATCGTCGGATATGGCTTCATTTATTTCGGAAAAAGAGAGAACACCATGTTTTTTTCCCTTTTCAATGAGCATTTTTAATTGTGCTTCGCTGATCATTATATTTTCTTCCGACTTCTTTGTCTTTTCTGCCATGAAATGTCTCCCAAAGGCTAAACGTTATTGCCCACCATGTAATTGCCGAATCTCCTGCTGTTTCAATTTCAACAGTTCCATTACATCAGCCTCACAGCTCTTTTCCGCCCGTATTATCTTTGTATTCAAAGTGTTTTCTTTTCTTTTTTTTATTCGGATAATCCTGTTTATTATGGATATCGCAGTGCTGCGCAGGTCTGTTTCTTCACCAGGTCCCTGTGCCATGGCAAGGGATGCAATCAATTGTCTGTCCTTGTCTTGTTCCATTTTTGCCATGATATGATTGACAAAGGCCTTTTGGTGAGGATCAGCCGCAGCAATGATTTTTGCAATACCGCAAAGCCGCTGTGAATAAAAACATTCCAGCACCCCGGAATCAACCACTTCCGGTATGATATCAGGGCAGTGAAGCATCAATGCCATAAGCTGTTTTTCCCTGGGGTCGGATGCCAGAAGCTGATCATCAGAGTTCTCCGGCACAAAACCCTGGCCGGGCCTGGACTGAACCACCTGTTCTTTAACCTTTTCAAGGACAGCCCGCTCATCAATGTTCAGGGTTTCAGACAATTCCCTGATATGCAAAGAGCGCAACGCACTGTCCTGGATATCAGCCAGGTGGGGTCTCATATCATCCAGAATCCGTATCCGTCCTTCCACAGACAACCCATGTGTATCCATGGCCACCTTGAGCAAAAACTGCATCACTGATTTTGCCCGGGACACCAGGTTCAAAAAAGCATCAGGGCCGTGGTTCACCACATAGGTGTCTGGATCATCCCCCTCGGGCAGAACCAGTATCCGGGTATCCACCCCTTCTTTCATAAAAATTTTTATGCTGCGTTTTGCCGCATTGATACCGGCTGCATCTGAATCAAAGACCAGTACCATGGTAGGGGCATAGCCTTTGAGTATCCGTACATGCTCGGATGTCAATGCGGTTCCCAGGCTTGCCACCGTGTTTTTAATCCCGTTCTGGAAAAGCGACAAAAAATCAAAATACCCTTCCACAATGTGCACGGTTCCTGTTTTACGGCAATGCTGCTTTGCAGCATGCAACCCGTATAAAATTCTGCTTTTACTGTAGACAGGAGTTTCCGGCGAATTCAGGTATTTGGGCATCTGGTCATCCATGACCCGGCCCCCGAATCCTGCCACCTGCATATTGATATCAAAAATAGGAAATATCACGCGGTTTCTGAAACGGTCATATGATCCTCTCCCCAAACCCCGACAGAACCAATTATTCTATATTTGGGGATAAATTCTAAATCAACTTTCCAATACTGGTTGCCGTTGTATTTTTTAAGTTCCAATTCATTAAAAATAACTTCATTTTTAAATTCTTTGGTTAACCAGTTTTTGAAATTTTCTTTCCAGTTATAATAAAATTTCAATACTTTTTCTTCTGACATTTAACTTCCTTTTAGTTCTTAAAATATTTACTAATTTACCAATCAGTAGAAAAGGATAAAGTATAAGGAGAACAATTAAGTTGATCATGAGAT
>JAWOEP010000141.1:0-13937 GCA_046482705.1 Desulfotignum sp. | reverse complement strand
CTTTTTCTATAATCCTGTCATTACCGTAACTTATAGCTTTTTGGTAGGAAAGTTCAGCTTCATCACTTTCACCCATGAATTCCAGGGTTTTGCCTTTCTGGAAATATAATTCCCCGTTTCTTGGTGAAATATTTATTGCCTTGTCTATCATTTTAAGAGATTTTTCAAGATCGCCTTTAAGTCTGTAAAGTCTGCTTAAACCTCTCATGGGCTTAGTGTATTCAGGAGAAAGATCAAGGCTGTTTTTGTAATGTCTTTCAGCTTTGGAATATTGTTTCTTCCTGAGATAGGCAAAAGCAATATTTGCCAGCGAGAACTACCTTGAGGGAGTAATCACCGGCCATACGGTCAAGGAGTTTCCGCTCCATGATACCGACCCCCCCTGAGACAAATTTAATCCCTTCCAGGGATTTGACGGGTTGGGGAACGGGCAGGTAGTTCAGGTGGTCTTTGGCAGAGGCGGTGGTAACCCACAGCAGACTCAAGGCTGTAAAGAATAATAGTGTTTTTTTCATGATTTCCTCCTGTTTTTTTGGTAAGGCCCTTGTGCGCCGGTAAATTTACGTACCGTACACAAGCAAAGCATTATTGTGTTATATTACCGGATAATAAAGGTATGAGAAATACATGGATGTATGCATTTGCCCCATTTTTATCCTGTATGCAGCCACACCGATCCTGCAGTTTTTATCCAGAATCAATTTGCCTGCCGCCTCTGCCAAACCACCGCTGGTCCGGCGCATGGAAAAATTTATCCTGGCCTTTGTGCTGCGGGCACAGGGCATGGACATGACAGCCATTTTCTTTTTTGTGGTGACGCTGGCAGGCATCCACAACGGTTTTGGTCCGTATTCCTCCGACCCGGAAACTGGAAATTGTGGATGTGTTGAAACGAAAAGGCGGGTTTGTGGCGGTTACAGGAGACGGCGTAAAGATGCGCCTGCGGTGAAACGGGGGCCAGGAAGTTTGTTTGAAAAACCATTCAATCCATTGATGATCAAACAGACGCTTGATTCCGGCATGAACATGATATGCCGTCCGGACAAGCGGTTTTTTGGTCCCGACGGCAGGTTACATGGTGTTACTCTTTATCAAAGTCTTCCTTGCCTGCACCGCAGATGGGGCAGGTCCAGTCCTCAGGCAGATCTTCAAAAGCGGTCCCGGGTTTGATACCGTTGTCAGGATCTCCGTCAGCCGGGTCGTATACATAGCCGCACAGGTTACATACATATCTGTCCATAATTTTTTTCTCCTTTGGTTGTTGGTTTATGATGATGGTGGGCAGTATAGCCCATTCAATAGGCTTCGTCCATATCAAGATCTTCCCGGGTTACGGGATCTTTGAACATATGATAGGCCCAGATCTGGTAACAAATGACAATGGGAATGAATACCAGGACCACAGCCAGCATGATTTTCAAGGTCATGGGACTGGAAGATGCGTTAAATGCGGTAAGGTGCCAGTCCGGGTTCAAACTGGAGGGAAACAGGGCCGGGAATAGTCCGATGATGCCGAAAAAGGTGCACAGCACAATGGTTACAGCTGATGCAAACCAGGCCTTGAAATAGGTTTTTTTGTGTACAAAATACCGGATGCTCAACAGGGCTGCCACATTCACCAGGGTTACGAAAAATAAAACCGGATACTGAAAATAATTGGCATACAGGTCGGTGGCAAAATAACTGGCAATCAGAAATATGACCGCCACCGGCACCAGTATCAGCCAGGTTTTCTGAGAAATCAGCACCATGCGTGCCTGCAGCCCGCCTGAAGATTTAATAGCCATCCAGTTGGCACCGTGGACAATGAACAGCAGAACAAATAAAAGTCCCCCCAGCAGTCCGTAGGGATTGAGGAGCCTGAGGGTGTTGCCGTGGTACAACCCCTGGTCATCAAAGGGAATGCCCTGGAATATATTGGCAAACGCAACCCCGAACAGCAGGGCCGGGAAAAAGCTGCCGATAAAGATCAGAAAATCCCACACCTTTTTCCAGGCAGGGGTGTCGATTTTGCTTCTGAAATGGATGGCAACCCCCCGGAAAATCAGGGCAAAGAGAATCAGCATCAGCGGGGTATACAGCGCAGAAAACATGGTGGCATAGACCAGGGGGAAAGCAGCAAAGGTCACCCCGCCGGCCGTGATGAGCCACACCTCATTTCCGTCCCACAAAGGACCTATGGCATTGAGCATGGTACGCCGGTCTGTATCGGTCTTGCCGGCAAAGGGGTAGATGGTGCCGATGCCGAAGTCAAATCCGGAGGTCATGAAAAATACCGCCCATAAAAGGCCCCACAGGAAAAACCAGATCATTTGCAGTTCCATTTGTTGTTTACTCCTTTTTCGAAAAATTAATTGGCAGCTTCAGGGCCTTGTTTGATGGCTTGGGCCATCAGGTACACGCCCACCGCCCCCAGCAAACCGTAAACCAGGATAAATCCGGTCAAGGAGGTGAATACCTGGAACGTGGTAATGGGGGAGGCCGCCTCGGCGGTAAGCATCAGCCCGTAGACGATCCAGGGCTGGCGGCCGATCTCGGATACGATCCAGCCCATTTCCATAGCGATGTAAGGCAGTGGAATGGCAAAAAGCATGATTTTCAGGTACGTGGGGCTTTCCAGCAGTTTGTTGCGCCGGAACCACCCGTACACCGTGAGCACAATGAACAGGGTGCCCAGGCCCACCATGGTTCGGAAACCCACAAAAGTGGGCAGCACAGGCGGCCGCTCCTCTTTGGGGATATCCCGGAGCCCTGTGACCTCGGCATTGAAGTCATGGAACCCCAGAAAACTCAAGATACCCGGAATGGCACCGATTTCAATCAGGTTGCGTTCATTTTTTTCATCCGGGATGGCAAACAGGATCAGGGGGGCCCTGGTCTGGGTTTCCCAGTGGGATTCCATGGCCGCCAGCTTTGCCGGCTGGGTCTTGGAAACATTCACCCCGTGCATGTCCCCGGTAAAAGCGGTGAGCAGCGCGGTCACCAGTCCCACCACCAGGCCGATGCGGAAGGACCGCTCAAATACCGGCAGGTGCTGTTTTCTGAGCAGATGCCATGCAGAGACCCCCATAATGAAAAAAGCGGCCAGCATCAGGGATGCCGGGATGACATGAATGATCTCTAACATGCCGTGTTTGTTGGTGATCAGGGCAAAGAAACTTTCCAGTTCAGCCCGGCCGTTTCGGACCACGTATCCCACCGGGTTCTGCATGAACCCGTTGGCCAGCAGGATCCACACGGCAGACAGGTTTCCAGCCAGGGCCACCAGCCACATCACACCGGCATGTGCTTTGGCAGACAGCTTTTTCCACCCGAAGATCCAGATACCGATAAAGGTGGATTCCAGGAAAAACGCCACAGATGCCTCAATGGCCAGCAGTGAGCCGAAAATATCCCCCACATAGGCGGAATATTTCGACCAGTTGGTGCCGAACTGAAACTCCAGGGTAATCCCCGTGACCACCCCCAGGGCGAAATTGATCAGAAACAGCTTGCCCCAGAATTTGGTCATGCGCAGATAGGTTTTGTCCCCGGTCCTGGCATATTTGGTTTCCATGTAGGCAATGAGTATGGAAAGCCCCAGGGTCAAAGGGACGAACAGAAAATGGAACATGGTGGCTGCGGCAAACTGCAGTCGGGATAAGAAAACCGGGTCCATTGATTCCTCCAGATATAGTGTTTAAAGCCAAATTTCAGATTGAAAAAAGCAATTCACATGCCATAATGGAAAAAATATTATAATGATACATACCAAAAAATACGGAAAACAGCCATACCATATCCAATTTGGTTCAGGTTTTCAAGTATGTTTGGGTATATTGTATGCAGTCTGGGATGGCGGAGTGTCTCTGGTGGACAGATATTTGATACATATATGTATCATACAAGGTCCCGGGAAGGGTGACCGGGACTTTGTATGTCAGGAGGGAGTAAACAGAATTTATGTTTTTTTGGTGGCCTTGGTTTCCCACTCCTCTATTTTTGTGGTGTCGTAAATTTCTTCCCATCCGGTGATCATGCCCTTTATATGGCTGAAAAGGGAATGCCCGGTGGTGGTCATGTAGATGTGAATGATCAAAAAATTGAGCAGCAGAAAAGCGGCCAGGGTATGAATGAAAGCAATGGGTACCAGAGAGACATCCCCCAGGCTGTTGTACAGGTAGTACAACAGCCCGGTGATCATCTGCACAGGCAGGAGCATGGCGGAGATACCCAGGTAGGCAAGGCGCTGCAGGGGATTGTGTTTGGCGCCCGGAGATTTCTGCACCGGGTGATCCTGGCCGTGGAAAATGCCCCAGGCATAGTACAGGGCCACGTCAAAGAGTTTTCGGGTTGTCGGAATATACTGTTTCCATTCACCGGTGATGATCAACCAGAAGGCAAAGAATGCAAAGGAACCCAGCCAGAACAGTCCGATGAAGTTGTGCAGCTCTACAGCAGTTTCGAATCCCGTCAGGGTATAGAGTCCATGAACCTCGAAACCGGTGATCATGAGAAAGATGATCATCAATGCCTGGAACCAGTGCCAGAAGCGTTCGAACCGGGTGTACAGGTAAACTTTTGTCATTGTTTTCTCGTTCATTGCGCTACTCCTCCCTGCCGTTACGGGTGAAAAACCGGCCCAGCCCGTGGAGCGTAACGCCGGCAAGTGCCCCCAGTACCGCGATCAGACCAATGGTGTCCACAATGGCGAACTTGTCCCGGCCCGGCATGTAGATGCCGGTGATGCCGGCCAGGCGCGAGTTGTCCCGGGTGTGGCAGGCGATGCAGTCCAGGGATTCTTCCGCAGGTGCCACCATATGGGTGATGGGAAAGGCATAGGTGGTTTCCACATAGTCGAATTCTCCTGAATATGGGACATCCAGGGTTTGGTTGCCCAGGGTGATGGCCTCATCCATGTCAAAGGTTGTCCAGAACCCTTTTGGACCGGAAAGCAGCGGGGCCACCAGCTGTTTGTTGATTTTGTCGTAAGGCTGTTTTCCCCGGTGGATCTTGAAAGGATGAATCCGCGCATTGGGGTCATCGGGAGATCCCAGGGGGTGGCTCACCTCAACAATCTGCTGGGGATCTATTTCATCTTTGATGCCGATATTGTCAAAGGATCCATTGTACCAGGAATACTGGGGCACCACATTTTTTGCCCAGACAAAATCCCCTTTTATGGATTTGTAGACAGGCTTGCCGAATTCACCTTTTTCCATATACGGCTTGCCGTCCTTCATTTTGCCGGCTGTTGTCCAGTCCCACCACATCATTGTGGGGTTGACCCGGGCAAATTCCGGGATATGGCAGCTCTGGCAGGCCACTTTGTCGGTATGGTCGTTCATTTTTGTGGAGGCGCTGTGGGGGGTGGCACTGTGACAGGATTCACAGGTGATTTTGGAGGCCATATCATCCTGGATCAGGCTTTTACGTTCCGCAGCAGCAGGCCGGGTATAGAGCCTGCCTGCAATATGGTGTTTTACCGTGGTATGACACCTGGTGCAGGAAAAATCAGCACCCTCCGCTGCCATGTGCACATCGAGCATCCGGTTGGGTTTGGCCAGGGAGGTATCCAGGTCCCCGTGTTTTACGCCATCGCCTCCGCCGCCTTTGAAGTGGCATTCACCGCAGTTGTTGCGTCCGGGAAGCGTGACATTCTGTACTGCTGTCCGTATACCGGATTGCAGCTCTTCAACGATTTCCAGTATATCCGGGTCATCATCTCCTTCAAAGGCAGCCAGATCTGCAAAGGTTTCCTTGAACGGAAATTTTTTTTCTCCGTGACAGGCCAGGCAGTTGACCAGCCCATCCTTGCCGTCCCAGCCGGCATGACAGCTCAGGCAGCTCTTGTCTTCCATGGCATTGCCGGAAATATAGAAGTTGTTTACTGCATGCCCGGCTTTGCCGTTCATGATCCCGGGCTTTTCAGAGGGTACTTCCCAGGTCCAGTGGATGGTTTCTTCAAACTGCATGGCGGCATCGGTATGACAGGAAAGGCAGGCCTGGGTGATCTGGTCTCCGGATGTGAAGTTCCGGTCCAGCTCTGTGAGTTTGCTGTGATCCACCGTTGTCCAGTGTTTGTCGGCCCTGACCGCCTGTTTGGCCAGCTGCATTCCCAATGCCTCTTTTTCTTGTGCGGCTGCGGCCACCGATGCCGCCGCCGGAACGGTGACGGCCAGGATGCCGAAAACCAGTATTGCCGCCAGTGCCGCCGTCCACAGGGACGCTGGGGATGCCGGCCGGTATGCATCTTTTGTACGGCCGTATGCTGTTTTTGTCTGGACGGTTTTTGCCGGACCGCCCCGGTCTTTTTGCTTCAGATGTATTCCCATAATGCCTCCAAAAAGAGATCAGGCTGCCGCAGCCGGCAGGTCCGGAAGGATCTGCCGGCTGCGGGGAACCGGTTTAGCTGCATGTGGCAGGTGCGGGGGAGTCTTTGGCAAATGCATGGAAATAGGCATGAATATCCTTGATATCCTGGTCGGATATGTCATCCCATTGCGCCTGGCACCCAAAGGCCTCAAAGTTGCGGGATTCGAAAATCTGTTTCCATTCGGCCCGGGTCTTGTCAGCCGGGCTGACCGTGGGGGAGGGGGAATCAACGCCCCCGTTTTCATGGCAGGCCTTGATCACTTTGCGGTAGGTGTATTTGCCTTTGCGTTCGTTGCCGTCCGGGGCGTCGTCAGCAAACACGGCGGGAACGGATCCCAGGGTGAAAAGGGCCAGGGTGAATAAAACAAGCATTTTTTTGAACATGGGTAATTCTCCTTTGTCTGTCATTGTCTGGATTTTACTTTTTTTTTCTCAAATGTCTTTCTAATAATTTTTTTTGCTTCACCAGCAAAATTCAAATGAATTCAGCGGATGACTTTTGGTTTACAGGATTATTTTGGCGCCTTGATGGTGTAGGTGCCGTCTTTTTTAAAACTGATCTGGGCTTCCACATAATACACATCTGTCAAAGATTCTCTGACATCCTTGACCATGTAATAGGCTTCGCCGCTTCTGGCCCCTGTGGAACATACAAATACAACCGGTTTGTCTGCAGGCAGATCAGCAATTTTGGGCTCCAGTTTTTCCACCGGGATGTTCACGGCGGTCGTAAAATGGCCCTTTGCAAATTCATCCGGGTCCCTGGTGTCTATCAGCATGATGGATGCAGGATTTTCGGCCAAAATGGTTGTAAACCGGTCCAGGTCAATGGATCCCTCGATTTCCCCTGCCTTGACTGCCACAGTATCGGCAGCTGCGCCAAACTGTTTCTTCCACTCAGGATATCCCAAAGCAAACACGGATACATCCTTGTATCCCATGACAAGGGCCCTGGCTGCACTTTTGTGGCTCAACCGGCATTCAAGCCCGCCGCAATAGAAAATGACGGGGGTTTCCAGGCTTCTGGGCAGTTTGCCGGACAGTTCATCAAAATGGGTAAAGGGAATGCTGATGGCAGTGGGAATATGGCCTTTGTCGTATTTGGGTTTCTGGGGACGGGAGTCCACCACCAGGGTTTTGTTTTCCGCGATTTTCGCAGCCACATACGCTGCTGATACAGCGGCGTAGGCTCCGGGCTGGTTCATATATTCCGGAAATCCCTTGGCAAATACCTTGACGTTTTTATAGCCCATTTTTTCGGCTTTTTTGGCGGATTTGTGGCTGAGTTTGCATTCCAAACCCCCGCAGTAGAAAATCAGCAGGGTGTTTTTGTCTTTGGGCAGAAGATCGGTTTTTTTGTCAAATTCCGTGTCCGGAATGCTCACGGCCCCGGGTATGTGCCCTTTGACATACATGGGTTTGTAAGGCCGGGAATCAATGATCATAACATTGTCTGACATGGGAACGGTGACATGGGCGATGACAAAATCCGCCTCCACAATGTCATGGTACATCCAGTCTTCGGCAGCCAGGGCATGCATGGTGCCGGTCAAAAGAATCAGGCAGGCTGCCATGGCAAAAAAGGTGTGTTTTAATGGATGAATGTTCATGGTTTCTCCTAATGGTTTGGTGGTTATTTTACATGATGATTTTATTTTGTTTGCGGAGTCTTCCGCAGGGCATCCATGGTTTTGTCTGCATACCTAAGATAGCAACCTATGTGCCACCCGGGAAAAAATGGTGAATTATTTTATAACAGCCTTTTTTTAAAGGATTTTTGTGATTGAAACCATAAAAATTTTTTTATGAAAATGGCACTGGTGTTGCCAAAGTGCTAATCATGTGTTAATGTGTTAATTAACATTGTCGTTAACAGGAGAGAGAAATGGATATTGGAAAATACTGGCGGGTGATCATTGATTCGGTTCAGGATGGGATTATCCTGGTGGATGAACAGGGTGATTTCATTGCTGCCAATCACTCGGCCCAGCTCATGACAGGATATACAGAAGACCAGCTCATCGGCCGGTCCTGCCGGATCCTCAACTGCACGGGGTGTGAAATCAAAGGGAAGGGGAAGGGAAAAGACTGGTGCATGCTTTTTTCCCAGGGTCTGGTCAGGGATAAAAAATGCATGATAACCGACAGCCGCAAACAGACTATCCCCATAGTCAAAACAGCCACTGTGCTTTATGATGATGCGGGACAGATCACAGGGGCAGTGGAAACCCTCAAGGATATTTCGGAAAATATCAGCTATAAAAATGAACTGGATACCATTAAACGCATTTACCATATAGATGACGGGTTCCACGGGATTATCGGCCGCACCCCGGTGATGCAGAATCTTTTTGAACATATCCAGGGGGTTGCCTCCCTGGACACGCCGGTGATTATTCTCGGAGAAAGCGGGACCGGCAAGGAAATGGTGGCCAAGGCCCTGCACGAAAAAGGCAGCCGGGCGGACAAGCCCTTTGTCAAGGTCAATTGTGCGGCTTTGAGTGAAACCATTCTGGAAAGCGAATTGTTCGGCCATGTGAAAGGGGCGTATACCGGGGCTGCAAATGACCGTATCGGGCGGTTTGAGGCAGCCCACCAGGGCACCATTTTTCTGGATGAAATCGGGGACATCCCTTTGTCCGTCCAGGTGAAACTGCTGCGGGTGCTGGAGGAACAGATGATCCAGCGGGTGGGGGATAACCGGTCCATACCCATTAACGTGCGCATCATCACCGCCACCAACAAGGACCTTGAAAAAATGATCCTCCAGGGAGAGTTCCGTCAGGATCTGTATTTCAGGATCAATGTGTTTCCTTTGACCTGTCCTCCTTTGCGCCATCGCAAGGATGATATCACCTTGATCATCCAGCATTTTATCAGTATTCTGGCACAGAAAACAAAGAAAAATATTCTCGGGTTTACCCCCCAGGCCATGCGGATTATGGTGGCCTATCCCTGGCCCGGCAATATCAGGGAGTTGCGCAATGTTGTGGAATATGCCTTTGTGCTGGCAAAAGGCAAAAGCATCGGCACCGAACATCTGCCGGAAAAACTGCTGCATCAGAACCCCGACACATACACATCCCCGGCTCCCCGCCCTGAGGAACCGGTTGTTTCGGCAAAAATAGCGTGCAAACAATCGGAAAAAGCCGCTCTGGTGGAGGCTTTGCAGAAAAGTGACGGCAACCAGACAAAGGCGGCGCAGATGCTGGGGGTTTCCCGGGTAACGGTGTGGAAACGCATGAAAAAACACGGGGTTGCCCTGAAAAATGCAAAAGGGTAACACCTGCGGGACAGGTATAACCGGTCCAAAAAATTGTGACCAGCCGCAGAGCCGTTGGGATGATATCAATGTAACCTTTTGATAATAATATATTTTTTTATATCAACAAAACAATATATTACGGATTTATGTTTTTGGCACCATGTTTGCTTAATCTATTGAACAGGGGCACCCTGCAGCAAAGCCGGGAAAAGCCCTGATTATGAAAAAGGAGTGTAGATGAAAAAAGAAAATATACTGGTCATTGTACTGGTAACCATTGCCCTGGCCGGCTTGTTCTGGTTTTTCACCGCCCGGACAGGGCCGGAAATTCCTGGTGGTACAGGTGGTACTGAACCGGTTGCATCAGCACAAATACCTGTTGTGGAAACAACAGGTAACGCCGGGGTGGAAAACGGTAACGCCGGGCAAAATACCAGTATCGACTGGAAAGACTATACCCCGGGCCTGGCCCAGGCCAAAACCCAGGAAAAAAACGTGTTCCTGTATTTTTATGCCCAGTGGTGCACCTATTGCACCAAGTTGAAAAAAACCACGTTTGTGGATGAAAAAGTCCTGTCATATCTGGAGAAAAATTTTGTCAGTATTTCCGTTGATACAGACCAGAATCAGGCTTTGTCCCAGACATGGCAGGTAAAGGGACTGCCCACCATGTGGTTTCTTGCCCCTGACGGCAGCAGGATCAGCAGCCTTCCCGGTTATGTTGACGGATCCCAGTTTTTGCAGATTCTCAGATATATTCATACCAAAAGCTATGACAAGATGAGTTTTCAGGATTTTTTAAAAATTTAACCCACAATGATTTAAAAAAAGCGAGACAGCCATGCGTTCACCAATTTCACGACGGCATTTTTTGAAAACCTCTTTCTTTGCGGCGGGTACGGCAATTGCCGGCACAGGTACGGCAAGGGCGGCAAGTACTTTTGATGCTGATAAAGAGCCCCTGGTAACCCTGATCGATATCAGCCGGTGCATCGGGTGTGAAGAATGCGTATATGCCTGTCAGGATGCCAATGCCCACAAGTTTCCCGATCCCGAAAAACCGTTTCCCAAAATGTATCCGGACCGGGTGCCGGTGGAAGACTGGTCAGACCGACGGGATGTTACAGACCGCCTGACCCCCTATAACTGGCTGTATATCCAGTATGCCAGCGCCACCACCAAAGATGGAGAAAAAATCACCCTGACCATTCCCCGGCGCTGTATGCACTGCCAGAACCCGCCTTGTGTCAAACTGTGTCCATGGGGGGCTGCCAAACAGGAAAAAAACGGGCTTTCCCGCATCGATTCACAGATCTGCCTGGGCGGATCCAAGTGCAAAGATGTCTGCCCCTGGGATATCCCCCAGCGCCAGACCGGTACGGGCCTTTACCTGGATCTGCTGCCTGCTTTTGCCGGTAACGGTGTCATGTACAAATGTGACCGGTGTTACCGGAAAATAGAAAAAGGAGAGCAGCCGGCCTGTATTGAAGCCTGTCCTGAAGATGTCCAGACCATAGGCAAAAGATCCGATATCATCAAAAAGGCAGAGGATCTGGCAAAAGAAATGGACGGTTATATTTACGGCCTGGATGAAAACGGGGGAACCAATACCATTTATGTATCCCCTGTGCCCTTTGACCAGCTGGTATATGACACCGGCAAGGGCAAACCCCATATGCATCCGGTGGCAGATACCATGGCAGCCGGATCCAATCTGGCAATCGCCATGGTCATTGCACCCATTGCCGGTGCAGCAGCTGCCGTTGGAAAATATTACAGGCAGATGAAAGAGGAGGCGTGATGGTGTATCATGTTAAAAGCCGCCGCATGGTGTACGGCCTGACCCTGTTTTTTATCGCTTTGAGCGGATTTGCCCAGATGCCCATTTTTGAACGCTACTATATCTCTGATATCCCGGGGCTGGGATGGCTGGCATTTTTTTATGTCACCCATGCCATTCACTATGCCCTGGGCGCACTGCTCATCGGGTTTTGTGTATATGTGGCACTGGATTATTTTTTTGGCCGCAGGAACAGCGGTACAAAAACATGTCAGATAACCAGAGACACCCGGACTAGCGCATCTGCCCGGGTAAAAATTGCTGCGCTTTCCGGATTGATTATCACCGGCTGTTTCATGGTGGTGAAAAACCTGTCCGGTATCTATTTTCCCCATGGCGTGGTCATTGGTCTGGATCTGCTGCACCTGGTGTTTGCCATGGTGCTGCTGGGTGCAACCGCCTATACCCGGGTGCGCCGCAGATCCTGGATCTTTTGAAATAAAAAATCATAAGGCCCTGATCAATGGTTTTCCTGGATATTTGCCATAAGCATGCCAGGTTTTCGATCGCTCTGTGCAGCACTCTGTCCCAAGCCCCGCCCCTGGTGGTGTCCTGTGCCCGGCCCCCTCCGACTCTGACGGTCCGTTCACAGGACACCACCAGGGGCTCCCCATAGAAGCGCACGCTGCTATAGCAAATATTCAGGGTTTTCTTAGCGCTTTTCAAGAATACCCTCTTTCTGTTACAATATGAAAATTGTAAAAAACCGGTTGGGAAAATATGGAAAAATCAGCCGGAATACGGTAATAGATGCAGGGAATTATTTTGAAAGGCAATTACTTTTGTTATGCATGTGATCAAGGACTGGATTAGACGACAATTTTCCGATCCCCAGGTGGTTATACTTGGACTGCTTCTGCTCTCCGGCCTGGTTACAGTACTTTTAACCGGACAGCATCTGATGCCGGTTATTGCCAGTGTGATCATTGCCTATCTTCTGGACGGCATAATATTGTCCCTGCAACGGTTCGGGATTCCCCGAATGCTTGCTCTGGGCATTGTCTTTTCTCTTTTTTTCCTGGTAATGCTGGCATTGCTGTTCTGGCTTCTTCCGGTTCTTACACGGCAGGCCACACAGCTGCTGCAGGAAGTGCCTGCCATGCTCAGTGCATGGCAGAATTTGATCCTGGCCCTCCCGGAAAAGTATCCCACAATTTTCAGGGAGGTGGATATTGAAAGCGTGCTCAACCAGATCAGGCGCGAAACCGCCGGTTTTGCAGACAAGATGCTGCGCCAGACCCTGTCATCTGTAGTCGGCATTCTCACCCTGGTGGTATACATTGTGCTGGTGCCCCTGCTGGTGTTTTTCTTTCTCAAGGACAAGGAAATGATTCTGAACTGGGCCCGGCACTATCTGCCCCGGGAACGGGGCCTTGCCAAACGGGTCTGGCAGGGTGTTGATGCCCAGCTGGGCAATTTCATCCGGGGCAAGTTCTGGGAGATTCTTCTGGTGTGGGCAGCAGCCTATATCACATTTGTTTTCATGGGGCTTAATTTTTCCATGCTGCTTGGGTTTCTTGTGGGCATGTCTGTTCTGATCCCCTATATCGGGGCTGCTGTGATGACATTTCCCGTCGCCTTGGTGGCCTATTTCCAATTCGGGTGGAATGCGGATCTGGCCTGGACCATTGTGGCCTATGGTATTATCCAGATTCTTGACGGCAATGTCCTGGTACCTGTTTTGTTTTCCGAGGTCATCAACCTGCACCCCATTGCCATAATCGTGGCAGTGCTGTTCTTTGGCGGTATCTGGGGTTTCTGGGGGGTGTTCTTTGCCATCCCCCTGGCCATTCTTTTACAGGGCGTGATAAAAGCATGGCCCGGTCACGAGCAGAACTTATCGCAGTGATGTCCCATTACAGCTGGTTTTCCGATGGAACCCCCCAGGTGCAATAGGGATGGTGAACCAGACTGGCATTGTAATACCGGGTATCTTCTGTGACCTCTTTGCCTGCCCAGGGCGGACGTGCAAAGAACTGGTCCCTTGATGACAGCTCAACTTCGGCCACCACAAGTCCCTGATTGGCTCCGGAAAACCGGTCAATGACCCATTTTACGCCCCTGTGGTCAAGGGTATGCCGGCATTTTTCTATCACAGAAGAACCGCAGAACAGATCCAGCATCTGCCGGGCATCTGACACAGGGATTGCATATTCAAATTCCGGCCGCACAGATGCCACGGTCCGGCCCTTGACAGTCAAAAACCCCTGGTTCCCCTTAACCCTGACCCTGACAACCTTGCCGGGGGTATTGAGTATATATCCCTGCCTTATTTCAATGCCGGGGCCCAGATCGTCCGGTAAAGCGGTTACCAGAAATTTTTTTTCAATTTCAATACCCATGGCATTAACGCTTTTTTCAGTTATACATTCAGCTATACATTCAGCCCAGCAGACCGGTCTTTTTTATTTTATCGGTCATGACTTCCTTGTTAAAGGGTTTGATGATGTATCCATCACATTTTCCCACACATGCTTT
>JAWOEP010000118.1:0-3279 GCA_046482705.1 Desulfotignum sp. | reverse complement strand
GTCTTGTACCCGATGGTCAGGTTCTTTACAGATAAAAGTGCCATAGATTCAGGACTGCCCCTCCTTTCGCAACCGGGGATCCAGCACCTCGTCCATGGCCCGGCCAAGCATGTAAAATGCCAGGGTCAAAAGGGAGATGCATACCCCGGGGGGTATCAGCCAGTAGGGTGCCTGAAACATATGCCCGGATTTCCAGACCCACTGGAGCATCATGCCCCAGCTCACCTGGCTGGGATCCCCGAATCCCAGAAAGGACAAGGCTGCTTCCACCAGGATGGCGGCAGTGACCCGGAAGGTCATGTACAAAAAAGCCAGGGGCAGTACATTGGGCATGATATGCCGGAAAATAATGCGCAGATGGGAAGCGCCTGCCACCCGGGAGGCCTCGATAAACGGCCGGTGTTTCAATGACAGGGTCTGGGACCGGATCACCCGGGAGACCGCGGGCCAGCGCATGATGGCAATGATGAACACAATGATCCAGATATTGAACTGGCCGAACAAGGAAGCCAAAATCAGCAGAATAACCAGGGAGGGGAGCACCATGATGATATCTGCCGTGCGCATGAGAAAGGCATCCAGCAGTCCGCCGGTGTAACCGGCCACCATCCCGACAAGGGTGCCGATGACAATACTGAAAAATGCTGCGGACAGCCCCACAATAAATGCCACCTTCGCCCCTTCCAGAAGCTGGGCCATAAGATCTCTTCCCACATTATCCGTGCCCAGCCAGTGGGTGAGGCTCGGGCCGGTGGAAACCCTGATATCAGGATCGATTCCGGTCATGGGATCATACATGGGCCCGATAAGCGGCACAAAAAAAGAGGCAATGGCCATGAACATGAACACCACCAGAATGATCACACCGGTTTTTCCCAAAGGGTTTTTAATAAAAATCTGCCATCCTTTATAAAACCGCTGCAGAGAATACTTGTTCAGCACAGGTACATCCTTTTTTCACTAATATGTAATCCTGGGATCCAGCCAGGCATACAACAGATCCACAATAAGGTTTGCCACCAGAACCACCAGGGCGATGAGCAGAAAACAGGCCTGGGCCAGGGGATAATCATTGTTGCTCACGGCAAATATCAATTCTTTGCCGATGCCGGGCCAGGTGAAAATCTGTTCTGTCAGGGCACCGCCGTTGATGGAAAAGGCAAGGGAAAGTCCCACAGAGGTAATCACTGGCAGAGCGGCATTCTGGGCCGCATGTTTGTTGCGGATAACTTTTTCACTCAGCCCCTTTGCCCGGGCCGTAATAATATAATCTTCTCTGAGTACAGAGAGCATGGACGAGCGCATCAACAGCAGATAAGAACCCAGATTGATGATAAACAATGTCATCAGCGGCAGCATCAGATGGTGAAGAACATCCAGTATCCGGATAAACAAGGAGGCATTCCCCACCCACAAAGACGGGGTCAGGACCCCGCCCAAAGGAAACAGTCCCAGCTTGAATCCCAGAATCCACAGCAAAAGCAGGGCAAACCAGGGAATAAACAGGGTGTAGCACACAAGGGCGGAAATGGACATGACATTGTCCAGAGACGAGCCTTTGCGCCAGGCGGCAATTTTACCCAGGAAAACCCCCACAAATGCTGCCAGAACCGTGGATGTGGTGAACAGCAGAATGGTCCATTTGAGTTTGTCTAAAATGATGGTGGAAACCTGTTCTCCATAATGAAAGGAAAACCCGAAATTACCGGTGAAAAAATTTTTCACATAAATAAGATATTGTTCCCACAAGGGCCTGTCCAGTCCCATCTGTTCGATAAGATGGGCCATATCTTCAGAGGTGAGCATGGGATCCACCATTTTGGATATGGGATCTCCCGGAGACAAACGGAACAAAAAAAACAGCACCGTCAAAATCACAAAAAAAATGAAGGCGACTTCCACCAGTTTTACCAGAATATAGCTGGATTTTTTCATTTTATCCCAAACACTTTATATGCCTAGTTTATCGGTCTGACCACGCAAAGCGACCAGATATTTCCAATGCCGTTCACTTTTTCCACCCAGCCTTCAAAGCGTTTGTTTACGGTGGCCTCGATGATATGGGGGTTGTATAAGGGATAATAGGGCACATCTTCCATGAGCATTTCCTGCATTTTATAAATCATCTGCCTGCGCTTTTCAACATCTACAACCAGGCGCTGATCTGCGGCCAGGGTGTCAAATGCCTCGTTTGTGTATCCGCTCATGTTCCAGCCATTGGGCCTGTCATTTTCCGAAGAGAAGAAAGCCCCAAGATAATCAGGATCCAGATTCAGTTTGCCGTATCCCAGGACAAATGCATCAAAATCGTGATTTCCCTTGACTGTCTCCAGCAGGGAATTAAAGGACATGGGCCTGGCAAAGGCGGGCAGCCCGATTTTTCTGAGCCACTCCTGTATCATGGTGCCGGCAAAGGCACGTTTGGGGTCATAATCCGCCGGCGGGGTCAGAATCACAAATTTTTCCATTTTGTCCCCGGAGGGCAGGATAATATCAGAAGGGGTGGCCAGTGTTCCGTCATCATTTACCGGCGGTACTTTCCAGGAATATCCGGCAGATTTGAGCATGTCCCGGGCTGCGGTGATCCGCTTTTTTTCATCCATGCCCGCCCCGTATTTTCTCACATCAGGGTTATGCCAGAAATGGTTGCCCGAGGGTATAATGGAATCCATGGGCGTGCCGTAATCCTGGAGGATCCGGTTCAGAATAAACTGCTTGTCCACCACGGTTGCAACTGCCTGGCGCAAAATTTTGTCATCAAAAGGGGGTCTGCGCAGATTGAATCCCAGATAATACAGGGCGCTTTTTTTATTAAAATGCAGGTCTATATCGGCATTTTCTTCCAGATCCTGGATATAACCGGGCTGGATGTCCCACCAGTAATAATCGATATCTCCTTTTTTTAAAGCCAGAATCGCCACATCCGTGGTCCCGTAAATATTGAACAAAAGATTGTCCACATAAGGACCCAGATCAAAGCCTGCAATATTTTTGCCCTGGCCGAAAAAATGTGGATTTTTTGTCATGTGTATATAGGCGCCCTTCTCGTATTCATGCAGTATGAAAGGGCCCGTTCCCAGAGGTTTTTCCACCTGAAAATCCTGCAGGATACGCAGGGGTTTTTCTTTGGTCAAAGCATTTTTTGCCACAGGTCCCCATTCTTTTTTGGACACCATGGGAGCGGTCATGACCCGTGACATGAAAATAGCGGAAGGCTCTTTTAAATGAAAGACCACGGTATGGGCATCAGGGGCTTCCAGTTTTTCAATTATTTTCCAT
>JAWOEP010000081.1:0-2910 GCA_046482705.1 Desulfotignum sp. | reverse complement strand
CTGGCGGCTGCCAGTGCAATCAGTGGCCAGGGCGGTGCCATGGACGCAGTCCTGGCCGGGTCCGGAGAAGTCGCAGGAAGTATTTTGCTCGGTCTTGCCTTAGGCTTACCCATGGCCGGTCTCACCGGCCGGATCCGTCCGGGAGAACCCACCCAGGCCGAAGCCCTGGGATTGGTGATACTCTGTGCCGGGGGGGCAGTACTGCTGGATTTATCTTCTATTCTGGCAGCCATGGTCATGGGAAGTACAGTGGCATCGCTGGCCAGGCACCATGACCATGCTTTTCATGAAATAGATGAAATCGAATGGCCTTTTATGATTTTGTTTTTTCTGCTGGCAGGGGCTTCGCTGCAGATCAATAAACTGTCGGCTGTCGGCTGGATCGGCCTGATTTATATCAGTGCCAGGATGACCGGGCTTTACATGGGTGCCAGAATTTCCGGCCGTCTGGCCAATGCAGATGTTACTGTGAGAAAGTGGTTGGGGTGCTGCCTGTTTCCCCAGGCCGGCGTGGCCCTGGGCATGGCATTGCTGGCTGTGGACCGGTTTCCTGAATTAAAGGATTTGATCCTGCCCGTGGTCATCGGCTCCACTGTATTTTTTGAAATTATCGGGCCTGTCATTACCCGCCGGGTGCTTCATGAAACAAATGACACCCAAAAAACGTAATTTCAAAGCTGTGTCTGCGCATGGTGCACTGCTGATGCCATAACCGGGTTTCGTAAAGAAACGTGATTGTTACCTGCTATCTTTTTCAGAACCCCGGGCCGCATCTGTTCCCCGTTTTCCCATGGCAACAGCGGTTGCCGCCTGGTCTCCTGTGGCCATAATTACCCGGATACCGGCATTGTGACATTCCTGAATACTTTTTTGGATATCTTTTCTGGGCGGATCATACAATCCCACCAGTCCCAGGAACGTCAATCCTTCATAGGGTCGGCCCCAATATCGTCCACGGTCTTATCAGCCAGCGGCAGCAGCCGGTAGCCCTCCTTTGCGATGTTTTCTGCGTGCCGGCGGTAGGCTTTTTTATCCTTGCCTTCAAGGGAACGCACATCTGCCCCCTGATCATCCATGATATGGGTGCAGGCCTCCAGAATCCTGTCAGGTGCGCCTTTCACCGCCACGTACAGGTTTTCACCGCTGCGGTGAAAGGTTGCCATCATCATGACATCCGTATTAAAAGAGGCTTCGCGTTTTTCAGGCATTTCTTCAGATTCATCCTTTTTTTTCATATCCATGCCCGTATTCCCCCTCGGTTTATTCATCCAGGTGACACGCCCTACCCTTGAGGTTGAAAAAGAACTTGAGCCCTTTTTGAATGGTCGGAGAAAATATTTTTGGGGACAGATAGGTGCCGGCCACCCGCTTGTTGATTTCACCAATGGTGGGATAGGGATGGATGGCACCGGCAATGGTGGACAATTTCACGTTGCCGTTGAAGGCTGCCACCCATTCACTGATCAGGTTTCCGGCGCCAGGCCCCAGGATCTGAACCCCGATGGGTTTTTCCTTTTCATCCAGCAGCAGTTTGATTTTACCATCTGTATGCTTTTCCGCCTGGGCCCGGTCATTGTCTTTAAAGGATTCGGTAATCACCCGGCATTGTATCCCGGCTTTTTCTGCCGCGGTTTCATTCATGCCGATACTGGCCAGTTCCGGGTCGGTATAGGTGACCCATGGCAGCCAGGTGTAGTTTGTCTTCCTGGGAAGGCGGAACACGGCATTGCTGATCACAATCCCCCCTTCATATCCTGCGGCATGGGTGAACTGGTATCCGCCGTTCACATCCCCTGCTGCATAGATGTGTTTATGGCTGGTGCGCAACCGGTTGTCCACCCGGATGCCGGCACGCTCCACCGTAATGCCGATGCCGGACAGGCCCAGGCCTTTTGTATTGGGGGATCTGCCCATGCCCACCAGAATTGCATCTGCTGTTACCTGGTGTGTGTCACCGGCGCTGTCCTTGACCGTCACCTGCCGGCCGTCCGGCAGATCCTGCACCTGCTCTATGGATGCTTCCAGGACAAACCGTACCCCTTCAGCCGACAGCACCTGCATGACACCGTCTGCCATATCTTTGTCTTCTTTTCCCAGGATCTGCGGGTTCCGGTCAATAACGGTCACCTTTGTGCCGAACCGGTTAAAGGCCTGGGCCATTTCAATGCCGATGGGACCGGCCCCCAGTATAATCATGGATCCGGGTAAGGCATCCATGTAAAAAATTTCCTTGTTGGTCAGGTGCGGGGTGTCAGCCAGACCGGGAATGGGGGGCACCACCGGAGACGACCCTGTAGCAATGACCCATTTGCCTGCAGAGATGGTTTTGCCCTGCAGGGTCACTGCATGTTCATCCACAAACCGGGGCTGCCCGAATACCACTTTGGCCCCCAGGCTGCAGAACCGCTCTTCTGAATCATGTTTCTGGATGGTATCCACCACCGATCTGATGCGGTCCGCCACCTGACTGAAATCCACCGGCGGCAGATCCACCGGCGGCAGTCCGAATGCCGGTGCATGCTTCATTTGATGGTATACATGGGCTGATTTGATAAGGGTTTTGCTGGGTACACACCCGTAATGGAGGCAGTCTCCCCCCAGCTTGTCCTCCTGCTCGATCAAAATCACTTTTGCGCCCAGCTGTGCCGCACCGGAGGCGGTTGTCAGGCCGGCAGCTCCCCCGCCGATGATCCCGATGTCGTAGTCATAATTACCCATGGATCTTTCCTTTTTTCTTTTTGATTAAAGATACTGCTTTTTTGGCCAGAAGGGGAAAACTCCCCAGCAGAACAAAAGACAAAAGCAGGTCCGGAGATAAAATCCCCTTTAAAGAATCTATCTGCGCCAGTTGTGTGCCGGCGTTTACATATACCAGGGTCCCCGGCAGCATGCCGATCTGGCTGACCAGGT
>JAWOEP010000068.1:0-5769 GCA_046482705.1 Desulfotignum sp. | reverse complement strand
CAATGTACCTTAAGGAGGTAAGTTATGTTTAAAAAAATTCTCTTTGCCACAAATGCATCCCCTGCCTGTGATGCTGCAGCAAAAATCGCCTTTGAACTGGCACAGAAATATGAGGCTGAACTGACTTTGTTCCATGTGTTCGGAGAACCCTCCCGGGGTGCCAGCCAGCGGGTGAAATCCTATACCACAGGTGAGGAGGCGGAACTGGGGCCCGACTATGTTGACTGGATCAAACAGGAAATGCAGACCACTTATGGGGACCTGGCCGATAAATACACCACACCGGTGTATGCGGCCAAAGCCGGCATCCCGTCCACGGAGATCCTGCGCCTGGCCAGGAATACGGATGCAGACTGCATCATCATGGGCGCCCATGCCAGGCAGGATGATACTGCGGCTGAACGGTTCCGGGGCATTGTGGGCACCACCATGCAGAAGGTGGCCCAGCGGGCCAAATGCCCGGTACTGATCATCTCCCGGCCCTGTGAGACCTGTTTCTGGTATTTCAACCAGATCATATTCGGCACCGATTTTTCCAAAGCCTCCCTGGCGGCCTTTCAGTTTGCCTATAAAATGGCCAGCCATATCGGGTGCAAACTGCATCTGTTTCACGCCCTGGATATCCAGGTATCCCAGGCCGGGATTCCGCCGGGGCAAAAATCCATTGAAACCCGCATTGCAGAAGCCAGAGACAAAATCCAGGAACACTATGTGTCTTTGATGGACAATTTTGATAACTATGAGATTACGGTGTGGGAAGGGGTTCCCTATGTGGAGCTGCTCAAATATGCCAGGGAGGTCAGCGGGGACCTCATTGTCATGGCCCATCACACCCGGGAGCTGGACCCGGATGAGGCCCTGTTCGGCTCCACAGTGGAACAGGTGGTGCTGCGCTCGGCCTGTCCTGTGGCCAGTGTGAACCGGCCGGATAAATTATAACCCGAAGAAAAGAAAATGGCACAGCACACAGAAAATACACCCGGGCGGGTTCTGATCATGGAGGATGAAATGGATATGCAGTTTTATCTGATGACCATGGTCAAATCCCTGGGGCTTGAACCGGTGCTGGCCCGGAACGGGAGACAGGGCCTGGATGCCCTGTCCAAAGAGCGTGTGGATCTGATCATTCTGGATGTGATGATGCCGGAAAAAGGCGGTGGGCTGGTGTACAAAGAGTTGAAAATCCACAGCGTTTATAAAGACATTCCCCTGATTGTTTTTTCCGGTGTGAACAAGGAGGCGTTTTCCCATTATGTGAAAATGCTCAACACAGATCCTGACCTGAATATCCCTGAACCAAAATACTATGTTGAAAAATCTGCTGATCCAGACTATTTAAAGGAGGTGATAACCAGGTGTATATGTTAATTGAAGATGGTGGATGGTGATTCATGGCAGCAAAAATCCTGCTGGTTGATGATGAGGCAGGGATCAGAAAGGTTCTGGGCATTACCCTTGAAGATGCAGGGTATGAAGTTCACACGGCAGCAGACGGCAAAACCGGCCGTGCGCTTGTAGACAAGCTGACACCTGATATCGTGCTCACGGATATCAGGATGCCGGGCATGGACGGCATTGCTTTGCTCAAATCCATTAAACAGGCATACAAAGATATCGAGGTGATCATGATCACCGGCCACGGGGACCTGAAGCTTGCCATTGAAAGCCTGAAAATGGATGCCGTGGATTTCATCACCAAACCCGTGAACAATGATATCCTTGAAATCGCTTTAAAACGCGCCAACGACAGAATCGCCACCCGCAGGAAACTGGAACAATATACCCGGAACCTGGAAGGGCTGGTGGCGGAAAAAACCAGGAAGCTGGCTGCATCGGAAAAACGCTATGTCCAGCTGTTCAATGAATCCCCTTCTTTTATCACCATCCAGGACAGAAATTTTCACATTGTCGAATCCAACAACCGGTTCAAGGAACAGTTCGGAGACGGCCCTGACAGGTGCTGTTTTCAGGTGTACAGGCAGCGCACCAGTCCCTGCGGCAGCTGTCCGGTAAAAAAGACATTTGCAGACGGCAGGTCCCATACCGCTGAAATGGATGTGACCATCAAAGACGGATCCACCCGCAACTTTTTTATCCAGTCTTCCCCCATCCTGGATGACAACGGCCATATCAGCCATGTCATGGAAATGTCCACCGATGTCACGGTGATCCACCAGCTCCAGGACCACCTGGCAGCCCTGGGACTGCACATTTCTTCCATTTCCCACGGCATAAAAGGCATGCTCACCGGCCTGGACGGCGGCGACTACCTCATCAGATCCGGCCTTGAAAAACAGGACTTTGCCCTGATTTCCGACGGGTGGGACATTGTAAAGGAAAAAATTTCCAGTATCCGGCACATGGTTCTGGACATTTTGTTTCATTCCAAGGACCGTCCTTTGGACATGCAGCCGGTGTCTGTGTTTGATTTTATCCAGGAACTGGTCACCACCATGGATCCCCGGATGAAAAAGCAGAATATTGCCCTGGAGCTGGATATCCCGCAACCCAGTAATGATGTCCTGGTCATAATGGACAGAACCGTCATGTTTGCCGCCTGTCTGGCAATCCTGGAAAATGCGGTGGATGCGTGTGTCAGCGTGAAAGACAGGAAAAAAGATTTGAAAATCCGCATACAGGTCGCATTTACCGAAAATCAGACCCTGTTCAAAATCCGGGACAACGGCAAAGGCCTGGACAGAAAATACCACAAAGAGGTGTTTTCCCTGTTTTATTCAGACAAGGGAAACAAGGGAACAGGCCTTGGGCTTTTTGTGGCACAGCGGTCTGTCAAGCAGCACCAGGGAATTATCCATATTGATTCCGTTCCGAAAGAATTTACTGAATTCACCATTGCCATTCCCAAAAAAATATCGGATATTTGACACAATTGGTTTTATTGTTATCATAATTACAATATTCACTTGACCAAGGTGAAGCCATTCAAGGGAGGGGGGTATTATGGCAAAATGGATGACAATAAGTGATGCCGTAGATGCGTTCGGGCTTTATGATCTGTTCACGGAAATCGTTGATTCCTACAGCGAGGATATGGATGATCAAAGTTCGGTTGCCTCGGAACTGCTGGATCTGCTGGAAGAACATGATGAAGAATATGCATTTTTTGCAGACCCGGACGGGGATTATGCCGAAAGTTTTGAGCGGAATCTGCGGGATGCCGTGGGCGTGATTTTTGAAGAATACGACCTGGGTGATCTGCCGGAAGATGAATTTCTGGATACAGCAGTGGATGAAGATGATCTTGATGATATCTATGTGGATAAATTTGAAGGGGGCATAAAACAGGACAGGGTGGATTTGGGACCCTTTGGTGATGACCCGGAGGATGATGATGCAGATTCAGCAGTTTAGATACAGCGCAGACAACCTGGGATACCTGGTTTTTTCAGAAAACACGGGTATTGCCATTGATGCCGGTGCTGTTGATGACATGACAGGTTTTGCCAAAAAAAACCATATTTCCCTGGCATATGTCACAAACACCCATCTGCATCATGATCATATCACCGGCAATGAGAAGGTGCGGGAAAAAACCGGGGCGGTTTTTCTGGACTGCCGGGATTTTGCAGACAACCAGAAAATACAGCTGGGCCGGGAGGCGTTAACCGTTTTGACCACCCCGGGACATACCCATGATTCCGTGTGTTTTGCAGCAGATGATTTTCTGGTGACCGGTGATACCCTGTTCAACGGTACGGTGGGCAATTGTTTTTCAGGAGATCTGGAGGCGTTTTACCATTCCTTGAAAAAACTGACGGCATTTGCCGGAGATACAAAGATTTATGCCGGTCATGATTATGTGACTGAATCTTTGGAAATCGCTGAAGCCATCGATCCTGACAACCCGGATATCAGGCGGTACCGTGAAAAATATGATCCTGCCCTGGTGGTGTCCACCCTCAAGGATGAACTGCTGGTCAACCCTTTTCTGCGGTTCAATGCACCGGCAATAATCAAAAAACTGACGCAGCGCAATTTTTCCTGCCACACTGAAAAACAACGGTTCCTGTCTTTGATGGAAGCATTTTAAGATGGGTGATGATCCGCAATTTCCGGTTACCCTGTCTTTTATCACGGCTGCTGAAACAAAAGAACTGACGGCATTGTACAAGGATGCCGGTTGGTGGGATGAAAACTGCCAAAACGATCCGCAGTTTTTACACCATGTGGTGAAAAATTCCGCTTTGTTTGTGGGCGCTTTTTGTGAAAAAAAGATGATCGGCATGGGAAGAGCCCTTTCGGATCTGGTAAGTGATGCTTATATTCAGGATGTTACTGTTTTACAGGCATACAGGGCCAGAGGTGTCGGCAAAAAGATTATCGAAAAACTGATCACCGGTCTCAAGGACCATGGTGTGGACTGGATCGGCCTGATTGCAGAACCCGATACCCGCAGTTTTTATGAAAACCTGGGATTTCAGGAGTTGGCAGGCCATATCCCCTACAGATTAAAGGATTAACGATATATGTATACCCGGTGTGAGAATTATCCCCTTGACCTTAACCAGACCATCAGCTTTCCTACAGCAGGCATGTTTGAACTGTTCGACCGGCAGATGGTACAGATCTATATTGATAAATATACGCCCATGTCCTGTGAATATAATTTTGCCAATCTTTTCTGCTGGCAGGAGGCATACCAGTATTCCTGGCGGCTGTACAAGGGGCGGCTGGTGATATATGACGGGGTGAACCAGTGCGCGTTCATGCCTTTGGGGGAACCGCTGCCGCCGGATGAACTGGCAGGTCTGTGCCGGGAACTGCTGCTCACCGGCCTGGAACCCTGTATCGGTCTGGTGACTGAGAGCTATCTGGAGCAGTATCCCGGATGCGGCCAGTATTTTTCTGTGACCCGGTCCCGGGATTATGCAGAATATATTTATTCTGTTGACAGTTTGTGCCGGTTGAACAGTGTCAAGCTTCACAAGAAAAAAAATCTGATTTCCCAGTTTGAACGCCTGTATCCCGCATATGAGATCCATGTGCTTTCCAGAAAATATCAGGATGCTGCCCGGGTTTTTTCAAGGGATCTGATGTACAGGCAGGGGGGGGTGTCTCCCACCCTTGAGGCGGAATTCATGGCCATGGAAAAAGCCTTTGACCATTTTGAAGACCTGGGACTCGAAGGTCTGGCCCTCATGGTGGACGACCGGATGGCGGCTTTTTCCATCTTCAGCCCCCTGAATCCTTCCACATATAATGTGCAGTTTGAAAAATCCGACTTTGATTTCAAAGGGGCGGCCCAGGTCATCAACCAGCAGACCGCCCTGTTTTTACAGGACAAATGCGACTACATCAACCGGGAGCAGGATCTGGGAATCAAAGGACTGCGCCAGGCCAAAATGTCCTATGAGCCGGAAATGCTGCTGGTTCCCCATACCCTCAGTTTCAGGCGCAGATAATCGGTTTCAGACGCAGATAATCAGCTCCAGACGCAGATAATCAGTTTCCACCGCAGCTGCGTTTCCGCCGCAGCTGCGCAGTTTCAGGCCCAGCTGATTCACAACACCTACAATCCGGTTTTGAGCCGCTCCCAGTAACGCTCATACACCAGGATGGCATCTCCCACATCGGTCTGGAATTCCCCTTTTTTTAACAATTTTATGCTCTAAATCAGTCAATTTTTATACCAAAGCTTTAAGAAGTCCTCAGCGGTAAGAAAGCTTCATGAGCATCGTGTGGATAAACGATGGTTATTACGCAAAGAAAATGATAATAGAACATACGGTTCATTAAGAATTGTATCGC
>JAWOEP010000037.1:0-3294 GCA_046482705.1 Desulfotignum sp. | reverse complement strand
CAGGCGGTTCATTTCCCGGAGCAGCAGCCAGGGCTGCCCCGCTTAAAGATGCGCCCACGGCACCGGTGCCCATGGCCTGTATAAATCCTCTGCGGGTCATGCCCTGCTTTTTCGCCACATTGTTATCACTGTTTTGTGCGCCCATAAGCGTCCTCCCTGGCTGGTTTTGATTACATTCCGGTCCGGTTGCGGCGGTAATCGCATGCTGAATCAAGTAAACATCTTTAATCATACATAACCCATTTGTGATGTTAATACAGGAAATCCTGTATTTGCGATATTTTCAGACAGTATTTGGCCATGACAGCATTTTATGCTGCACTTTAGCACCTGCATATACTTTAACATTATTATACACGATTTCCCCATTGCGATTTGTTTACTCACATTTTACACTGATCTTATATCTAATTGAAATAGATAGCGATTTTCAATCATATTCAAAATACGAAAGTATCGAGAAGAAAAAGAACAGGAAGGAATGACATGAGTGTTTTACGAACGGCAATCGCTCAGATGAAACCGGTTCTCGGGGACATGGATGAAAATCTCCGTATTCATCTACAGTACATAAAAGAGGCAAAATCCAAAGGGGTGCGGCTTCTTCTCTTTCCTGAGCTTTCCCTGACCGGTTATAAACTCGGAGGGGAAACAATAAACCTGGCCATCAGCAATGATGCCCCGAAAATACAAGAACTTGCCCGGCATACGGAAAACATACACGTCGTTATCGGCTGCGTGGAAGAAGGGACGGCTGCTCAATTTTATAATTCTTCCATTGTTGTAGCGGACGGTGAAATCGAATATGTGCACCGTAAACTGAACCTCGCTACCTACGGCCGCCTGGAAGAGGGAAAGTATTTCGGAACCGGACGTTATGTTGAGACCTTTCATATCGATTCGCAATGGAAAGGGAGTGTGCTCATCTGTGCCGATCTATGGAACCCCGCGCTGGTAAACCTCGTCTCGCTACTCGGTGCGACCATCCTCCTCTCTCCCACTAATTCCGCGGAGGATTCCGTGAGCAGCGAATTTTCCAATTCCGGGGGGTGGGAGTTGGTCACCCGATATTGTGCGATGATTTATGGAATGCCGATTCTTATGGCGAACAGGGTAGGCACAGAAGGGGGTATGCATTATTGGGGCGGGTCCCGTATCATCGATCCTTTCGGAAATACCCTTGCCCTCGCGAATGGCGATTCTGAACAGCTGCTTATCGCGGATATTGACTATGCCCAGGTCAGACTGGCACGATTCCATCTGCCGACAGTACGTGACTCTAACCTTGAATTAGTCCGAAGGGAAATCAACCGTATAGCAGATTACAGCCGTATCCCGCCGGGCAGAAAGACGACGAAAGCTCCCTTTAATTCAAAAAATACCAGGGCGGGTGCCGATAAAGAGATGGCTGAAAAATCCGAACAGGGCCGATAGATTGATATTTACCAGACTTTTTTACACGTGCATTCCGAAGGGTATGAGCCCCGCAATCTCAAGAATTGAAAATCATGCTGAAGATATGCGCCTTCAAGCTCTTGGGAAAAGCCTGAAATTAGAAATCGGCTAATCAAAGTTTAAAGAGAATTTTTTTTAATGTTTCTGCGGAATTCTGGAGTCTGTGACGTTCAGCCGCGTTTTATCTCATAGTTCACTTCTGGTGCCGGCTGCAGAAATAAGATGAACGGCCGCTGATTTTTTCTTTGTTTATACGGCCATCACATATGCCGCACGGTTGCCCCTGCTCTCTTCTTTTGGTGAGGTATCTGGAGGGAAATTCGTCCGGATCGGCCTTATGCCTTATACAGACCTCAAATACTCTTTGCATGCTGGTAAAAAGGATGTCAATCTCTTTTTCTGTCACTTCTTTTTTTTCCGGATGGATGCCGGACTGGTACAATATCTCATCTGAATAGATATTGCCAATACCGGCCAGTTTTTTCTGGTTCATGAGCCGGGATTTGATACTGCCCCCTTTTTCAACGGCTTTTTTAAAAAGGGCTTTATCGATTTCATACGCATCAGGGCCGAGTTTGTTTTTTTCTATGAATTTTTTTTGATCATCAATGAGCAGCACCTTTCCGAACTTTCTGACGCAGATAAAGGCAAAGCGGGTGCCGTCATCGAAATCAAGGATCAGGGGAGCGTGTTCGATATCCTCCGGATCTTCCATATACCGGACACTGCCGGTCATGCCGAAATGCAGCACCAGTTCCCTGGTGTCTGTGACAAGAAACAGGTATTTTCCATGCCTGCCGGTCTGTGTGAATGCCCGGCCTTCCAGATGTTTTCTCAAGGTGGCCGGGTGTGATTTCATCACCCTGTTGTTTCTGGCTGTTACACGGGCAATTTTTCGATCCAGTATATGCTGGTGGCAGTAATTTCTGAAAATTGCCACATCAGGCAGTTCAGGCATGTTTCACCTCTTATATGATCAAAGGGACAAACGCATATTGTTCTTGGGTGAATTGTGTTCTTATCACGCCCTGGTCTTTTTTCATGATGATCATGGGCCCACTTTGATAGGGGCATACGATAATCCCTTTGTCATTCAATAATTTGTGGGCCAGATCTTCTATTTTGCTGACCATATCAGGGCTGACACCGGCGGTGGCAATTATCCGGTCATATTTCCCATGGGGGTTCTGGAATATGTTTTCATTTTTGATCTTCAGGTTGTCAAGCCTGTCACCTGCATCAATGTTCTTTTTCAGATTTTGCAGATTGTCTCTTGCCAGTTCCACCAGTTCCGGCACTATTTCCGCACTGATAACTTTGCCCGGATATACAAGGTAAGCAATCAGACAGGCATTCCATCCACTGCCGAAGCCTATTTCCAGCACATCATGACCAGGTGCCAGTTCTGCCAGCATCAGGACCCTGGCCACAGTGGAAGGCTGGCTGATTGTCTGTCCATGCCCTATGGACAATGCGGTATCCACATAAGGATGGTGGTCTATAAAAAACCTGCGGTCCACGGTGTCCATGGCATCCAGGATAGCGTTCACCTGCCGGGTGCCGGCTTCCTGATCGGTGACAAATCGTGTGACATAATTACTGACGCTTTTGAGCATCCTTTCTTTTTCCGGATTTTTTTCCATGGTGCGCCCCTATTTTTCTGAAATCATTTTCAAATTTTTTCTGTATTTTCGGGAATCTCATTGCTGCAGCAGGATGATATGTTTCAATATAGGTCCGGTCCCCGTTTCTGGGTGTGTGCCAGGCAGCCTTTCCCATGAGAACAACCAGTTTCGGTGCAATATCTTCTATTTGTTTGACCAGATAGGGAATGGACAC
>JAWOEP010000109.1:0-6904 GCA_046482705.1 Desulfotignum sp. | reverse complement strand
CGCATATCCCTGGGAGGGGTGCGGGATGAAGCAGAGATCCGGGGCCACCGCAGAACCTATGTGGGGGCATTGCCGGGACGGATTATCCAGAATATCCGCAAGGCCGGCCGGAAAAATCCCGTATTCATGCTGGATGAAATCGACAAAGTGGATTCCTCCTACCACGGGGATCCTTCTTCAGCCCTGCTGGAGGTATTGGATCCTGAACAGAACTATTCTTTTACAGATCATTACCTGGATGTATCCTTTGACCTTTCCGATGTCATATTTCTCACCACAGCCAATGTGCTCCACACCATCCCCGGTCCTTTGCGGGACCGCATGGAAGTTCTGGAACTCAACGGGTATACTGAAGATGAAAAACAAAAGATTGCCACCCGGTATCTGATTCCCCGCCAGCGGGAGGCCAACGGCCTTACTGCCGGCCAGATCCGGTTTACCCCCGGGGCGGTGAAAAAAATCATCACCGGTTATACAAGAGAATCCGGCCTGCGGAATCTGGAACGTCAGATCGGAACCGTGTGCCGGGGGGTGGCCGCCAAGATAGCGGAAGAAGAGGTAACCCATTTGTCCATCCGGAAAGAGGACCTTCATGAATACCTGGGTCCGGACCAGAACATGCCGGATCTGGCCCTGCGCATTACATCCCCCGGGGTGGTGGTGGGCCTTGCCTGGACCCCTGTGGGGGGAGAGATTCTGTTTGTGGAGGCGGTTGCCATGAAAGGGGGAAAAGGCATGACCCTCACCGGCCAGCTTGGAGATATCATGAAAGAATCCGCTACTACCGCCTTGAGTTTTATCCGGTCCCATGCTGAAGTACTGGGGGTGGATGATACATTTTTTGATACCCATGATGTCCATGTTCATGTACCGGCCGGCTCCATACCCAAGGACGGGCCTTCTGCCGGCGTGACCATGCTGGCGGCCCTGGTATCTCTGGTCACCGGCAAAAAAGTGCGGTCCAGGCTGGCCATGACCGGAGAAATCACCCTCAGAGGAGAGGTGCTGCCTGTGGGCGGGGTCAAGGAAAAAATTATTGCTGCCCACAGGGCCGGCATCCGGTCTGTTATTCTTCCTTTATGGAACAAAAAAGATATGGAGGATGTTCCCCGGCATATCCAGGACCAGATGAATTTTTCTTTCACCGACAAAATGGAGGATGTGATCTTCCACGCATTTGCCCCATGACAAAAAAATATCCCACACTGTTTTCCCGTATAATGAGCCTGGTGATCCTGGTTTTGTTCTGCCTGCTGCATGCCGGATGTTCAAAATCCCTTGATTCCAAACCCTATGACAGGGGGCATACGCCGCCATCCAAAAAACAGCCCGGCAAAGTGCCGGCCACCCAGCGGCCCTATTCGGTCTTTGGCCAGCATTATACGCCCATCGCCAGTGCCCATGGGTTTGTTCAGACAGGTCTGGCTTCCTGGTACGGTAAAAAATTTCACGGCCGCAAAACCGCCAATGGTGAAATTTATGACATGTATGCCATGACAGCGGCCCACAAAACCCTGCCCATGGATACCTGGGTGGAAGTGCACAACCTTGACACCAACCAAAAAATCCGGGTACGGATCAATGACCGGGGCCCCTTTGTCACCGGCCGGATCATCGATCTTTCCCATACAGGCGCCAAACGTCTCAATATGCTGGGTCCGGGCACTGCCAGAGTGCGGGTGACAGCCCTGGGTGCGGCCACAGCTTATTCCAAAAAAACACACGCACCCGTGTCATTTAAACAGCTGGATTACTGGAAGGGAAATTTCACCGTCCAGGTGGGGGCATTCCAGGTAAAGGCCAATGCGCAGAATTTCAAGGAAAAATTGTCCAAATCCTATCTGAACGCCCATATTGTGGTGCATAAAGACTATCGGGGCACTTTTTACCGGGTGCGCATCGGCCGGTTTTCCAACCTCAAGGATGCCGAGCGGTTCAGTGTCACCCTGAAAGTTGATGACGGGTTTGACCAGGCATTTGCGGTTGCGGAGTAAGGCATGGCTGATTTTGATTTTCCCGCTCTGAAGCGGCATAAGCAGAATTTGTCCCTGCGGCGGATCACCCTATGGGAATCAGCGCCATGATCACTATCAAGGGCGTGTTGTCCCGCCTTACCTACCAGAATCCGGAAAACCAGTATACTGTATGCCGTATCCAGGTGGAAAAGATCCAGGATCCCATTACTGTGGTAGGGTACCTGGCAGGCGTTGCAGAAGGAGAAACCCTGACCCTGCAGGGCCAGTGGGCATCCCATCCCAAATACGGTGACCAGTTCAAGGCAGATGCGTATGAAGTGACCCTGCCGGCCAGTGTGTCAGGCATCCGCAAATACCTGGGATCCGGCATGATAAAGGGCATCAGCAAATCCCTGGCAGACCGCATTGTGGATCTGTTTCAGGAACAGACCCTGGAGATCATTGAAAACCAGCCCGAAAAACTCATGTCGGTTTCCGGTATCGGAAAGGGTAAACAGCAGATGATTGTCAAGGCCTGGAACACCCACCATGCAGTGCGCCGGGTGATGCAGTTCCTCCAGGAAAACAATGTCAATGTGGCCCACGCCGGCCTGATACTCAAAACCTATGGGGCCGGTGCCATGACAGTTCTGGAAACCGATCCGTACCGTATTGCAAAGGATATTCCGGCCATCGGATTTGCCACGGCAGATGCTGTTGCCAGGGCAAAGGGCATTGATAAAGCCGATGAGAACCGCTTGTGTGCCTGCCTGCTCTGCCAGCTCCTTATTTTTGAAGGAGACGGCCATGTGTATGCCGATAAAAAGGAATTGTTCCTTGCCTGTGCCCGCCTTGCCGGAGTGGATCCGGATCTTTTTCCTTCTGCCCTGGCTGCCCTGGCAGACACAAATGAAATCTTTTTGTGGGACGAAAGGGTCTACCTGGCCCGGTTGTTCAAAGCGGAAAAAGGTATTGCAGAACGGCTCTCAGCCCTGCTGTCCATGCCGGCGCCCGACCTGCGGATCAGCCGGGATGCGATTTTGGAGCAGGTGCTGACCGGAATGGCCGTGAAATTATCAGAGGAGCAGCTGGAAGTGGTCTGCCAGGTGATGGCCCAAAAGGTATCTGTGATCACCGGTGGTCCCGGCACCGGCAAAACCACCCTGGTGCGGGCCCTGTGCCAGGTGTTCAGGCACTGCCGCCTCACCGTGGTGCTGGCAGCTCCCACCGGCCGGGCTGCCAGGCGGCTTTCGGAAACCACAGGTAAAAAAGCCTTTACCCTGCACAAACTGCTGGGTTTTGACACGGAACAGGGTACAGTGGAACGTAACTTTACCAATCCCCTGGCCCTGGATGTGTTTGTGGTGGATGAGGCCAGCATGGTGGATACCCAGCTCATGTTTCATCTGGTGGAGGCCATGCCGCCTGCTGCCAGCCTGATACTGGTGGGGGACACCTTTCAACTGCCCTCGGTGGGACCGGGCAATGTATTGTCTGATATCATGGCATCAGGCCGGATCAGCGTGTTTTCTTTGACCAAAATCTTCCGTCAGGCCAGGCAGAGCCCCATTGTGCGCCATGCCCATGATATCCGCAACGGACAGATGCCTGATTTTAAAACCAGAGATTCCCGGGATCTGTCGGAATTTTATTTTATAGAAAACCAGCAGGGTGAAAAAGTGGTGAAAACCATTCTGGAGCTGTGTAACAAGATTCCCAAAACCTTTCCCCATATCACCGATTTTCAGGTGCTCACCCCCATGCACCGGGGAGAAGCCGGTACCATCAATCTCAATCAGCAGCTCCAGGCTGTTCTGAATCCGGGCAAAGGCGGCATTGTCAACCACGGCATGGATTTTCGTCCCGGGGACAAGGTCATGCACCTGAAAAACAATTATGAAAAAGAGGTGTTCAACGGGGATATCGGCCAGGTTGTGGAAGTGTCAAAATCAGATGGCCGGATCATTGTGGAATACGACAACCGCATGGTACCCTATGATCTGCTGGAACTGGACGAACTGTCACTGGCCTATGCCATTTCGGTGCACAAATCCCAGGGTTCGGAATACGGCGCAGTCATAATAGCCCTGACCACGGCCCATTTTCCCCTGCTCCAGCGCAACCTTTTGTACACCGCCCTGACCCGGGGCAAACACCTGGTGATCATTGTGGGATCTTCCCGGGCCGTTCATACCGCTTTTGAAAACAACCGCACCAACCTGCGCAGATCCGGTCTCAAAGACCGGCTGGCCGGCTGCCTGCCTGACAGATCATTTTCATCCTGTTGAAATTTCCGGCAATACCTGCTAAAAGAAAACCTTTGGAATTTTAACAGGAAATGACTATGCATTATGACGGAATGATCATACGCCCCCCCAGTGAGGCGGACAGTATACTGCTTCAGGTGACCCTGGGATGTTCCCACAACAAGTGCACCTTTTGCGGTAGTTTCCGGGACAAACGGTTTACCATCAAAAAAGACGACATCATCTTTCAGGATATTGAATATGCCCGGGCCCATTTTCCCCGGCAAAAGCGGTTGTTCATCTGTGACGGGGATGCCATGATCGTGCCCATGAAGCGGTTGCGCCCCATTCTGGAAAAAATCAGAGACCGGCTTCCCTGGGTGGAACGGGTGGGGGTATATGCCAATACCAAGGGTATCGGCATGAAAACCGATGAGGAACTGGCCGAGCTTCACGACCTGGGAGTGGGTATCGCCTACATGGGTCTGGAATCAGGCGACGACCAGGTACTGGCCGATATCTGCAAAGGCGCCACAGCAGATAAAATGATCCGCATGGGCCGGCGGGTGAAACAGGCGGGCATCAAGTTGTCTGTCACTGTGCTGGTGGGACTGGCAGGCAGGGAGCGGTCCCTGGTCCATGCAAAGGAAACCGGCCGGGTCCTGTCTGAAATTGACCCGGATTATGTGGGGGCCTTGAGCCTGATGCTGATTCCCGGCACGGAGCTGCATGCGGATCACCAGGCCGGCCGGTTTCAGTTACCCACCCCGGAGGAAATGCTGGCGGAACTGGGGCAGATGATTGCGTCCACCCACCTGTCAGATGGGCTGTTCCATGCCAATCATGCCTCCAATTATCTGCCCGTCAGAGCCAGGCTGCCCCGGGACAAGGAAAAAACCCTGGAGCAGATCGCCAAGGCCCTGAGCGGTAAAATCAAACTCAAACCCGAATTTATGAGAGCCTTATAAATCCCACGTTATCCAACAGGAGATAAATACCATGGCTGATGCCACAGAAAATCTGGATCAACTGACCATCAATACCATCAGAACCCTTTGCATGGATGCGGTGCAGAAAGCAAACTCCGGGCATCCCGGTGCACCTATGGGTCTGGCGCCCACCGCCTATGTGCTGTTCAAACGTTTTTTGAAACACAATCCCAAAAATCCGGCATGGATCGACCGGGACCGGTTTGTTCTGTCCGGCGGACATGCATCTTCTTTGCTTTACAGTCTTTTGTACCTGTTCGGGTACGGGCTGGATCTGGAAGATCTGAAAAATTTCCGGCAATGGGGTTCCAGAACCCCGGGGCATCCGGAATACGGGGACACCCCGGGGGTGGAGACCACCACCGGTCCCCTGGGGCAGGGCATTGCCAATGCCGTGGGTATGGCCATTGCTGAACGCCATCTGGCGGCCCGGTTCAACCAGGGAGACAAACCACTGATCGACCATTATACTTACTGCATGTGCGGAGACGGGGACCTCATGGAAGGGGTTTCCATGGAAGCCGCCTCCCTGGCCGGCCATCTGGGCCTGGGCCGGCTGATCCTGCTGTATGACGACAACCATATCTCCATCGAAGGGGCTACGGATCTTGCATTTACGGAAAACGTAGGTGACAAGTTTGCCGCCATGAACTGGCATGTGCAGGAGGTAGGGGACGGCAATGACCTGGAGGCCATCCACCATGCGCTCCAGGCGGGTAAGGAAAATACAGACAAGCCCTCTTTGATCAAGATCAGGACCCATATCGCCTATGGCAGTCCCAACAAACAAGGCACGGCAGATGCCCATGGCGCGCCCCTGGGGGAAGAGGAGATCAGGCTGGTGAAAAAATTCTACGGCCTGCCCGAGGACAAAACCTTTCATGTGCCGGACAGTTTGCTGGAAGGGGCCGGAACCGCCGTGGCAGCCGGACAGAAACTGGAAGATGCCTGGCAGGAAACCTTCATTGCCTTTAAAGACACCTGTCCCGGCGAAGCAGCCCTGTTTGTGGATGCAGTGAGCGGATTTCTCACCCGGGGATGGGACAAGGATATCCCGGTATTTTCTGTGGATGACGGCCCGGTGGCAACCCGGGCAGCTTCAGGCAGGGTGCTCAACGCCATTGCCCCGAACCTGCCGGTGCTCATGGGCGGATCTGCCGACCTGGCACCTTCCAACAAGACCTATCTGGACTGTTCAACAGAATTTCAGAAAAATGCCTGGGAAGGGCGCAACATCCGGTTCGGGGTGAGGGAGCATGCAATGGGTGCGGTCATGTCCGGCATGTATCTACATTCGGGTATCCGCCCCTATGGTGGGACCTTTCTGGTGTTTTCCGATTATATGCGCCCGGCCATCCGGCTGGCATCTCTGATGAAACTGCCCCTGGTCTATGTGTTCACCCATGACAGCGTGGCCGTGGGTGAAGACGGCCCCACCCATCAGCCGGTGGAGCATCTGGCAGCCCTGCGGGCCATTCCCGGGCTCAATGTGGTGCGGCCGGCAGATGCCAATGAAACCGCCCTGGCATGGAAACAGGCTCTATCCACAGTGGATTCCCCCACAGCCCTGATTTTGAGCCGGCAGAAACTGCCCATCCTGGACACCACCCTGCGGGAGGGGGAGTTTCATTACGGGGCCTACACCATCCGGGACAAGGGTGACCAGGCAGATATGATTATCATAGCCACCGGTTCTGAGGTCCATATCAGCCTT
>JAWOEP010000421.1:0-2668 GCA_046482705.1 Desulfotignum sp. | reverse complement strand
CGTGGGTTTCCGCCCCCAGGATATTGTATCCCTTGTTCAGGGCGGTCTGGGCCAGGATTTTGGTCATGAACAATATGCCCTGTCCCCCCAGGCCGCTCAATACAAAATTACAGGTTTTCATATCCTCTCCTTTATGAAACGGTCTGCACCGCATGTTTGGGACAGATGTGCAGGCACACCCCGCACCCCGAACACAGCACCGGATTGATTTCGGTTTTTTTCTTTTCCGGATTTCTTACCATGGCCGGGCATTCAAACCGCTGGTGGCACGGGCCGCAGTCATCACATTCATCGGTGATCTCCACCTCAAAAATCTCCGGCAGGGCCTGGTCCCGCAACCCGATGACACAGGGGTGCCGGGAAATGACTACGGCAATGCCCCCTTCCGGGGACAGGACCCATGCATGGGCTTTTTTGATCTCATCAATGGTGTGGTCGATGTCATAGGGATCCACCACCTGGATATAATCGACCCCGCAGCCCTTGACAATGGTTTCCAAAGCAATGGCATTGCCTTTTCTGCCGTCCACCCGTACACCCTGGGTGATGGCCGGCTGCATGCCGGTCATGGCGGTGATGCCGTTGTCCAGGATCACCAGGACAAATCTTGCGTCATTGTACACCGCATTGATCAGGCCGGTGGTGCCGGAATGGAAAAAGGTGGAATCTCCCATGGTGGCAACAATGGGTTTGTCTTCCCCATCCTGGTGAAACGCATGCCAGAAGCCCGAGGCCAGGGTGATGCCCGCTCCCATGTCCAGTACCGTGTCCACGCCCCCCAGGTTGGACCCCAGGGTATAGCATCCGATGTCCGAGGGATAGATGGCTTTGGGAACCGCCTTGCGGATGGCATAAAAGGATGCCCTGTGGGGGCAGCCCGGACACAGGGTGGGTTTGCGGACAGGCAGATCCAAAGATGCTGCCAGGGCGAATCCGGCCTTTGTGCTCTCAGTATCGGACAAAGGCGGCAGACTGCTTTCAACCAGGGCCTGGTTCAGGATTGCTTCAATTTTTTCAGGTACCAGCTCTCCTTCCATGGGCACATGGCCGGTGAGCCGTCCCCAGGTTTTGTGCCTGTCCCGCAGCATATATTCGATGACTGTATCGGTTTCTTCAATGACCAGGACCCGGTCACAGGCATCCATGAACTGGCTGGCCAATCCTTCAGGAAAAGGATATGGCGCCCCCAGCTTGAGCATGGGAATATCGGTTCTGTTGAATTCTGCACACAAATCACTCACCACGGCCGAGGGCACACCGCCAACCACAACACCCAGCGCAAATGACTGTTCCGGCTGGATAGTGTGCCGGTTGTAGGGTACCAGGGTGTTGAATTTTTCTGCAATTTTCAGATGTTTTTCATTGAGGGTCTTGTGCTGGAGAAACCGGAATTTCGGGGTGGATGCCCACCGGGTGGGCTCTCTTGTAAAAACAGCCGGGGTCAAGTTGCTTTTCAATTCTTCATAGGAAATATTCTGCCGGGCATGGCAGATACGGATGGCCGGCCGCACCATCACCGGCACCTGGAACTCTTCGGAAATCTCGAACGCTGTTTTGATCATGGCCCTGGCTTCCTGGGGACTGGCCGGGTCCAGCACCGGCACCTTGGCGATGCGCGCCATGAACCTGGAATCCTGTTCTGTCTGGGAGGAATGGGGCCCGGGATCATCACAGGAGATCACCACAAGCCCGCCGATGTTGCCGATATAGGCGGCAGACATAAAGGAATCCGCTGCCACGTTCAACCCCACCATCTTCATGCAGCAGGCTGCCCGTTTTCCGGAAATGGCAGCGGCAAAGGCATTGTCAAAAGCCACTTTTTCATTCACCGACCATTCAATGACCGTGTTCAGGTCTGCTGCCTTTGCAAACCGCACGGTTTCCGGCAGAATTTCCGAACTCGGGGTGCCCGGATAGGAAGTCAGCACCTGGCACCCTGCTTCCAGAAGCCCTAAGGCCATGGCGCCGTTTCCCAGTAAAAACGCTTGTTTCATAGAAGTCCTCGCGATTTATTTGATGTATACAGTATACAATTTATCCCTGTCAAGCGCAAATGCAGCATCTTTTACCGGCCAACATTTTACCGGCCCACAATGGTGCGGCCGATGATCATTTTTTCGATCTCCTTGGCCCCTTCGTAAATCTCCAGCACCTTGGCCGCCCGGTAAAAACGTTCGATATCATAGTCGTCAAAATACCCGTATCCGCCGTGAAGCTGCAATGCCTCATCCACCACTTCCACGGCGATGCGGGATGCATACAGCTTGGCCATGGCTGTCACATGGGTGTCGGGCGTGCCGTTGTCCAGAAGCCAGGCTGCCTTGTACATGATGTTTCTGGCCAGTTCGATCTTCACTGCCATGTCCGCAATCTTGAACTGCACCCCCTGGAAACTGCCGATGGGTTTTCCGAACTGTTTTCTGCCCTTTACATGCTTGACCGCCATGTCCAGGGCGCCCTGGGCCAGTCCCACCCCATGGGCGGAAACATAGGCCCGGCTGCGGTCAAAAAAGGCCATGAGCTGGTGGAATCCATTGCCCTGGGTGCCGATGAGATTATCTTCCGGCACCCAGGGCAATGGATTCCACCAGCTCATGGCAATTACCTAATTTTTTAAACAGCAAAATAAATTCATAATCAATAGATAATATCCCGTTTCTAGGGAAAG
>JAWOEP010000093.1:0-8330 GCA_046482705.1 Desulfotignum sp. | reverse complement strand
CCATACAGGCAAAAAAAAGCATAACAGTTTGAAATTATACATTTTTTATCAAATTTATGATGGTGAACAAAAATGCTAAATCCCTGAATTCTGAACCCATGTTTGGGTTATTCTCTGGTATATAACTCTTTGTCCAGATTGTATTTTTTTAATTTCTGATTCAGGCCGCTTTTACCGATGCCCAGGATCTGCGCGGCTTTTGTCTGCACATTTCCGGAGACATGCATGGCCCGCTGGATCATGCGTTTTTCAACAGCTGCAAGGGTTTCAGCCAGGCCCACCCCTTGGGGAATTCCTGCCAGATCAAGTGTGCTGCCCGGTGTCTTCCGGAGCTGGGGGGGCAGGTCGGCAGGGGTTATGCGCTCATGAGAGGCAAGAATTACACACCGCTCAATAACATTTTCCAGCTCTCTTACATTGCCGTGCCAGGGGTGGTCACAAAGGATCTGTGCAGCATCCCTGCTGATGCCGTTGACCTGGCTGACAGATCCTGATTCCCGGGTAAATTTGTGGATAAAATGGTTCATCAGCAAAGGGATGTCTTCCGGACGTTCCCGCAAAGGAGGGATCACCGCCTTTACAACATTCAAACGATAGTACAGATCCTCTCTGAAATTTTTTTTTGCAATTTCATCTTCAAGAATCTTGTTGGTGGCTGCAATAAGGCGAAAATCAACAGGTATGGGCGTGGTGCCCCCCACCCGTTCAATGGTTTTTTCCTGCAGGACCCGCAGAAGCTTTACCTGCAGCGGCATGGGCAGTTCCCCGATTTCATCCAGGAATAATGTGCCTTTGTCCGCCAGTTCAAACCGGCCTTTTTTCATGGCAGCCGCACCGGTGAAGGCCCCTTTTTCATGGCCGAACAATTCGCTTTCCAGCAATGATTCTGCAAAGGCGGCACAATTGACCGCCACCAGGGGATTGTCCTTTCGGGGGCTGTTGTAATGAATGGATCTGGCCACCAGTTCCTTGCCGGTGCCGCTTTCTCCTTCTATAAGGACAGAGGCATTGGTGGGGGCCACTTTCCGGATTATTTCATAGAGTTTCTGCATGGGCTTGCTCTTGCCGATGATATTGCCGAAGTGATACCGGGTCTGGAGGGCATCTCTGAGGCGGGCGTTTTCCTGGACAATCCGGTACATGGATATGGACTTGGCGATATGGGCAATCAGGGTTTCATTTTCAAAAGGTTTTAAAATAAAGGTATAGGCACCTTTGTGCATGGCTTCCACTGCTTTTTCCACACTGCCGAATGCCGTCATGATGATGACCGGCAGTTCAGGTGTAACTTCCTTGATTTTTTCCAAAAGACCAATACCGGTCATTCCCGGCATTTTGACATCTGTCAGAACCAGGTCAATGACCTGGGATTTTAGCAGATCCAGGGCTTCCATGCCGCTGGCTGCTGTGAAAGAGGCGTATCCCTCCTCCTGGAGGACTTCACTTAAAACAACCCGGTAGTGTTTTTCATCATCAACAATTAATATGGTTTCCATGGTATTAATATCCTAAATCGGCAGGGAAATGTCAACAACAGCACCAGATGGCTGCGCATTGGAAATGCTGATGCTGCCGCGATGGGCCTCTATGATATTTTTGACGATGCCCAGCCCAAGTCCGGTACCGGTGTCTTTGGTGGTAAAAAAAGGTGTCCATATTTTTTTTTGCACATCTTCACCAATGCCGCTTCCGTTATCTGCAAAGGAAATATACACATGCTGCACATCAAACCGGGTGGTAATGGTCACAGTGCCGTTTTTTCCCACAGCCTGAAAACTGTTGAGCAGAATATTTAAAAAGGCCTGGTAAAGCATGTCCTGATCTGCCTGTATATCGGGCAATTTTCGGTTATACGCCTTTATAATGGAAATATCCTGCTCCTGAATCCGGGGTTCAAGAAAGGACAGAATTTTTTCAACCACATTCGTAATACTGCAGGGGCGCAGATTCGGGTGCTTGGGTTTGGCAAAATCCAGAAAATCAGTAATGATATTATTCAGTCTCCGGGATTCCTCTATTATAATATCCGGTATATTGGAGTCGGTATTGCATTTGGCCATTTTCTTTTTCATCAGCTGGGCCGAGCTTTTGATGATACCAAGGGGATTTCTGATTTCATGGGAAACACCGGCTGTCATTTCTCCGATGGCGGACAAATGCTCTGCCTGGCGCAGCTTTTCTTCCAGGCGGAGACGTTCTTCCGCCCTTTTTTCGATGATTTTTTCCCCGTGCTTTACAACGAATCGCAGCACCAGAAATAAAATCGCCATCACTGCGGCACAGGAAATGACAATAAGTCCCTGTAATTTGAACACCTGCTGGTAATCATGGGAAATATCCCGGACAATTTCTATGACACCTATAACTGATTTTTCTTCCAACCGGGACAGTTGCATTTCCTGCACCAAAGGGGCAAAGGTAACAATTTTGGTTTCCTGGGGAAACCAGAAAAACAGTTCAAGAAAGTTGCCTTTCTGGATCAATTTGGATGTGGTCTGTTTTTGCATGGCTTTTTCATACAGAACACCTCCGGCATTTTCTTCGCCGACCCGGCTGTCATCAAAGCTGTAACCGATGATGTTGTCAGTCCCGTAGATATTGACCATTTCTACATGGAAGCTGTGGAGCGTGGAGGTGATCACCGCATGTAAAAGTCTGTGCTGTTCAGGTTCCCGCAACTTAATCTCCCCGTATTTAAAAGCAACAGGGGCGGCGAATCTTAAAAAGATCTGGTGGTTCAGATTTTCCACAAGCAAAGAATTGTACTCTTTGCTTTTTTCCAAAAGAAGATTTCGGACCCAATGGGCATTCAATGCTGCGATGATAATGGTGGCAGCCAGCATGACAATCAGGCTGGAGAAAGTAAATGCCTTTACCAGAATAAATGGTCTGCCCCCCTGGGTATTGGATTTTTCTTGGAAGGTTTTTTTCACAATTTTCCTTATTTTGGGCAATAAATTTCATATTTACTTTGTTTTTTGGTTTGACAAACCCATATATTTTGTTTATTCAGATAGAAACTACACGATAATACTTGACTTTCCAAGTAGATCGTATCAGATTATAGTAATATTGGTGCAGGTTATCAACCCAAAAAATTATGAAGCAGGCTGTCTGATCATTGCACACAATAATACATCTGAAGGGGTAAGGATGAACGCCTATGGTATTTAGTAAAAAAGATCATCTTGTGGGTCTGGATATCGGGTCTTCCTTCATCAAGGTCGCTGACCTTCAGATATCCCCAAAAAAGAAAATCCTGAAAAAATTCGGTATGGCGCCGCTGGCACCCGGGGCGATTGTGGAAGGCCGGATTATGGATATGGAAGCAGTTGCCCGAACCATCCGCAGCCTGTTTCGGTCTCAGAAAATACGAAAAAAAGATGTTGCCATTTCAACCGGGGGCCATTCTGTGGTAATCAAGACCATAAATACGGCCAAAGTACCGGAAAAAAATCTTCAGGATACGATAGCAGCAGAGGCGGAACAATATATCCCCTATGACATGGAGGATGTCAATATCGACTACCAGATTCTGGGGGAAAGCCGGTTTGCTCCGGATCAGATGAACGTACTGCTGGTGGCTGTTAAAAAGGATCTTGTGGCGGAATACATGGAATTGACTGCCAGCGCAGGCCTGAATGCCAAAATCATTGACGTGGATACCTTTGCTTTGCAAAATATTTATGAAACACTGCCCGGACAGGATGCAAAAGATATTGTCCTTTTGGTGGATGTGGGGGCATCAAAGACATCACTCAATATTCTCAGGGAAAATACCTCCATGATGATGCGGGATAATGATTCCGGGACCCACCAGATTATCGAGCAAATATGTACCCGGTTTGAAACAGATATCCAGGCGGCTGAAAAAATAATGCAGGGCCCGTTGGAAAAGGCACCTGACCCGGAGGTTGTGACAATGATTTTAGATGAAGTTGCCAATACCTGGTGTTCAGAAATCTGTGAAGTGGTTAATACGTTTCAATCCAATACCAATGATACCCGGGTCACCAAAGTTGTCTTGAGTGGCGGGGGATCCTACGTCCCGGGTTTTGCGGATAATCTTGGATCAGAACTGGGTGCAAAAGTGGTTACCATTTTGCCTTTTGAAGGATTGCAGGTGGATGGGAAAAAATTTTCTCCCGCATTCATATCCAGGGTCAGTCCCCAGGCTCCTATTGCACTGGGCCTTGCCCTGCGACGGGTGGACGATAAATGATACGCATAAATTTATTGCCTTTCAGGCTGGCCAGAAAAAGGGAGAATATCCGCCGGCAGGTGTCCATATTTTTTCTGACCATACTTTTGCTTCTGGTCGGGTTGACCTGGTATACACTGGGGATAAAAAAAGCCATTGATGAAAAACAGCACGAAACCGATCGTATCAATGCACAAATTGCCATTTACAAGGAAAGGGCTGACAAGGTCACCGAGATTCAAAAACGCCTCAAAATTCTCGAAGACAAATTAAAAATAGTATCATCCCTCAAGCTGAAAAGAGATGCGCAGCTGATGCTGCTCGAGGATCTGCAGGTACGTCTGGTGCCGGAACAGATGTGGATTGAAAGCCTGGATGCTGATGAAACATCAGTGATATTGACCGGTATTGCTTTTGACAACCCCACCATTGCAAACTTCATGAAACGTCTTGAAGCCTCAACGCTTTTCCAGGAAATTGATCTCAAACAAACCAGAATCAAAAAATTTGACGAAGGGACCAGCCTGAAAGCGTTTGAACTGAAATGTTTGAAACGGTCTGCCACTTCTGAAACTTCTGCAAAGGGTAACTAATGGCTGAAGAAACAAAAAACAGCAGAGCACATAAGATAAAAAAGCAGATTGCAGCAGGTTTTGAAAGTGTGGGCAAATTGACCCGGCTTCAGCGGTTTCTTATATGCCTTCTCACCGTTGCAGTAATAGGGGGTACCTATTATTATTTCATTTTTATGCCGGAACATAAAAAATTGCAGCAGGTTACAAAAACATTGGAAATCCAGTCCAGAAAACTGCAAGTGGTTAAACGGCAGGCCAGTGATCTGAAAAAATGGGAAACAAAAATGCAGGAGGTGGAACAGGAGTTTTATGTTGCCACAAGGGCCCTGCCTGATAAAAAAGAACTGCCGACCCTTTTGACGGAAGTATCCGTTGCCGGCAGCAATGCAGGTCTCACATTTATGCTTTTTCAGCCGAATCCCGCCGTCAACAAAGAATTTTATATGGAAATCCCTTTGGCTATGAAAGTTGAGGGCACGTATCTGCAGATTGCAGATTTCTTTTTTCAGGTGTCCAGATTGAACAGGATTGTCAATATAAATAAAATCTCCATGAAAAAAAACAAAAACCTCTCGGGTATAATAGATATGAGCTGCAACGCTGTGACCTATATGTTTGTGGAAGAGCCCGCCCAGGAGCCAAAACCAGGTAAAAAGAAGAACAAAGGCAGGAAAGGCTGATTTACGAAATTATGAAAAATCAGAGAAACAAATGGATTTTACTTGTCTGTATGGTGCTTTTGCTGCTGGTGGCAGCGTGTAAGGAACCGCCGGTGGAAAAAGCGGAAAAACCCTCATCCCCTGTGGTTTCCAGGGCCATACCCCAGCAGCAGCCGGTGCAAAAATCTTCAGAACCTGAAAATGCGGTATCGGTTGAAACATCTTTGCCTGCAAAACGTGACGTGGCGTCTGAAACATCCGGTGATCCTGAATCAGCTATTGAAAAAAAAACCACAGAACCTGATAAAATAGAGGAAAATGACCCCAAAACTACGTCACAACAGGTACCGGAAGCAGGGGTAAAACCAAACAATACCCGGCCCAATTTTTTGTTGGAAATAAGTGACAGTGTTGGATACGTGGCCAAAAGCATGGTAGACCCGTTTATGCCCTTAATTCAGGAGAAAAAGGAAATCCCTGCCCCGGAAATTAAAAAACCGGACAAACCCCGGCGGGTTTTAACTCCCCTGGAAAAAATGGAGTTGAGTCAGATAAAACTGGTTGCGGTAGTGATCATGGAGGGCCGCAAAATAGCCATGGTTGAGGAAGCAACCGGAAAAGGGTATGAAGTGCTTATTGGCACCTACATGGGGAAAAATCAAGGAAGGGTCATTGATATCACCTTTGATACCATTGTTGTAAAAGAAATTGTAACTGACTACAAGGGCAACCAGATTGAACGTCTCCAGGAAATAAAAATTCATAAAAAGGACAATGGGGAATAATATGTTTGTTTTTCAGTTTTATAAGATTAATTATCGGGTTCTGGCCAGTATTCTCATACTGGCTGCAGCAATGGTGGCCGGATGTAATTCCGTTAAAACTGAAACCCCCGAGCCAGTGGATACAAGTGCACGGGAAGATACCCGGGTCAGCTCGGCCCAAACTTTGGGCAACCAGGTCCGTGCTGTTGAAGTTGAAGCCCTGGATAATCATATTGGTATTCGTATCAAAGGCAAACACAAACTGGCCTATACTTCCATCAAGCAGGACTTTCCATTCGGTGTGGCCATTTACCTGCCTGAAACAACAATCGATCCGGATTTCATATCCCCGGGCACGGTGGAAGATCCTGTGGCATCCATCCGTACGGTGTATGCTGACCAGAAACAGACAACCGCCAAAGTTGAAATTCTGTTGAATCAGGATATTCCCTACGAAGTGAAAGAACAAGGGAACGATCTGCAGGTGGTCCTGTTCACGGACCAAACCGGGATGGATCGGCCTTCACAGGATTCAGTATCGCCAGCAGGTAAAACTGCAGACACAGACCCCGGCCCGCAGAAACTATCCGTAAAAACCTCTGCTGTGAAAGAAACCATGGCATCAAAACCGACTGTTTCCCCCGGGTCTGCGGTGATGACCGATATCGGGTTCAACATAACTGAATCCGGCCACGCAGACATCCAGGTGGAGACCAGTTACCCGGTGCAGTATGAAACCATTTGGCAAAGTGAAAACAAACTGTATTTAAAACTGTTCAATACCAGGATACCCGAGCACCACCAGCGGCCGCTGCTGACAAAATATTTCAAGGCTGCTGTTGAACGGATACTGCCCGGGCCCGGCACAGACAACAGCCAGGATGCGAAAATTGAAATCATGATCAGGGAAAAAGTGCCGTTTCGGGTTGTCCAGGATCAGCGCCGGATTTCACTGCGGTTTGATCCTGCCAGTATTGAACCTCCCCGGTTTGAAAAAGCTGCACAGCCTGCACACATACTTCAGGCAGATAAAAAAATGCAGCCGGAGGAAGATCCTGCACCAGGGATACAGCCGATAATTACAGCCCTGGTGGAACATCCCTCACAACCTGAACCGGCTTTGGTGGACAATTGGAAGACTGCTTTGGGTCTGGATCAACCCGAATATACCGGCGAAAAAATCAAGCTGGATTTTTATGATACAGATATAAAAAATGTTTTTCGCATACTCAGAAGTGTCAGCGGCTTGAACTTTGCGGTAGATAAGGATGTACAGGGAAAAGTTACCATGACGCTGGAAAACCCCATTCCCTGGGATCAGGTCCTGGATCTGGTTCTGAAAATGAACGGTCTGGGTAAGAAAATGGAAGGAAATGTGATACGTATTGCCACAGTCCAGACCCTGAAACAGGAGGAGCAGGACCTTCAGGATGCCATTGCTGCCAGAAAAAATGCCCTGGAACAGAAAAAAAGCCTGGAACCTTTGGTAACTGAATATATTCCCATAAATTATTCCGATGCCCAGGCAGATATTCAACCCCATATTGCTTCTCTTCTGACGCCGGACAGAGGTAACATTTCTGTGGATCAGCGCACCAATATGATTATTGTTACCGATACCAGAGAGAAAGTCGACCAGATCCGGGAGATGATTTTTCGTCTTGATACTGTCACCCCACAGATTATGATTGAGGCCAGAGTGGTGGAGGTGACCAAGGATTTTTCCAGAAGCATTGGAATAGGATGGGGACTTACCAATGATACGGCAATTTCTTCAGGGTTTGTAAATGATACAAATGTGTCGGTGAATAACCCTTCCGGCACCGGGATTACCGGAGATTTTTCTTTTTTCCGGCTGTTCGGCTCTTCCAGTATGGCCTTGAACGCCAAACTCGCAGCATCAGAAGCCCAGGGGGATGTCCGGATTGTTTCCTCGCCACGCATACTCACTTTGGATAACAAAAAAGCCAAAATCAAACAAGGGGTGGAATTTGCCTATCTGGAGCGGGATGATGCAGGCGGCTCCTCCGTATCCCATAATGGTCAACAAAACGCCGATTGGAATGCCAATTATAACAATGAACCATACAAGACCGGATATGAAATATGAATTTTTTAAGGGCAAAAAAAT
>JAWOEP010000295.1:0-3555 GCA_046482705.1 Desulfotignum sp. | reverse complement strand
CCATTGTCAAAGGCTGTATAGGCGGCAAGCATAAGCCCGGCATTGAGGCCGAAAGCAGCAAACGCATCCTTGTACCGTTCGCAATAAAAAAAGCCACCCCCTGGTATGATGGCAAAAAGACCTGCCAGAACAGGATTTTTTTGTGGAGCATTTTTGGCTTCTTTGATCAGGGCACCCAGCTCTGCTGTTTTCAGGTTTTTTGCATTTGCCCGGGAGATCTGTTCCAGAAACCGCCGGGCATCATCGAGCTCATCTGTGCCGGGCTGCCGGGAAGCCTGGATGTGCAGCCTGGCCAGATCCAGATAAATGCGGTCCTGGATATCAGGATCATCTGTGATTTTTAAAAAATTATGCAGTATTGTCTGGGCATATCCCAAATTGTCCATTCTGATAAACGCTTTGCTCTGCATGAAATATGCTTCCCTGGTGAACGGGTTTTGTTTTTCTTTGCGGATTATTTCATCAAACTGCCTGGCTGCATCATAGAACCGTTCCTGATAAAACAGGACCATGCCGATCTTGAATTCCGCCTCCATTGTCCGGGGATCGCCTGGAAAAAAATGGATGAATCGTTTGAATTCCACTTCTGCAGTGGCATAATCTGCTTTTTGGAAAAGGCTGTCTGCATAGGAAAACTGCATGTCCGGTGAAATAACAAGCTGCCGGGTCTCTGCCCGGGCTGAAATGGCAATGGCGGAAAAACACAGGCCTGCTGCCGCCCAAAGCACCAGAATGCTGATTGCTGGTTGCGTTCTGGAAAAACAAAACCTTCTCACGGTTCTTCAAACCACCAGAAATCATTGGCTGACACTGGATCATAGGCATGGGCCCTGCCGCTGATCCTTTTTTCAGGGGCCAGTGAGACTTCATTTCTGCCGCACCGCAAAATCCGGTCACAGGCCATAATCCAGCCCATCACCGGACCGTGCTTTTTTAGGGCCCGGGCTGCATATTCGGAACATGAGGGATACATGGGGCACCGGCTGCCGTCAGCCCCTGAAATATGGTCCTGATAGAAGCGGATAACTCTGTTTTTGGAAAGGATCTGGCTGTCCCTGCCCAGGGCCGGCGATACCAGCAAGGCTGTCAAAACACAGACGATTGCAGCAATCTGCTGAAATTTCAGCATATTCCCCTCATAAAAACCAGTAAAAAAAAGATGGTTCCAGGCACTTTTTCAGGCGCCCTGGTTATTGGTTTTCTTAAAATATCAGATTACCATATCTATTGTAAGGGTATCTTTAAAAAAAAACAAAAAAAGACCTGCACAGCATTGGGGCCGGAGAAAAAATCATTGAATGAGCTGATTGATTTCAAATATGGGCAGGCAAATGGCCAGAATAATAGCGCCCACCACAACACCCATCACCAGGATGATTACAGGTTCGATTAAGGAGGTTGCCGCAGTCACGGTTGTCTGCACATCTTTTTCAAAAAGATCTGCTGTTTTTTCCAGCATTTTCTCTATTTCTCCACTGGTTTCCCCGATTTTAATCATCTGGGATGCAAGACCGGGAAATGCTTTGCTCCGGGACAGAACATCACCGAGTTCTCCGCCCTGTTCAACCGCGTCACAGGCTTTACCAATCAATGCATACAAAACCTGGTTGTCGGCTATGGTTTTTGTGATATGCAATGCCGTGAGCATGGGAACGCCGTTTTCAAGAAGGGATCCCAGTGTTCTTGTGAAGCGGGCCGCAATTATTTTTTTTAAAAGCGTGCCTGTAACCGGCATGGAAATGAGCAGATTATCTATAAACCAGCCGCCTTTTTCCGTCTTTTTTGCAAAAACAATCAGGACAAAAATAAGGAAAGGAACCAGAACAACCGCCCACCAGTAGACTGTAAAAAAAGAACTCACTGAAATAAGGATATTGGTGGGCATGGGCAGCTGGTGGTTCATATCTGAAAATATACTTACGATGCCGGGGACCACATAGGTTAAAAGAATGATCAGCACCCCGAATCCGATGGCAGCCATTAAAACCGGATAGGCAAGGGAGGCCTGAATTTTCTTTTTTGCATCCTCTTTATTTTCCGTAAAATCAGCAAGCCTTTCCAGAACAATTTCCAGGGTACCGGAAGATTCTCCTGCATTAACCATGTTAATGAAAACCGGTGAAAAAACATTGGGATACAGTGCAAGGGCTGTTGCAAAACTGCTGCCTTCTTCTATGGCATTTTTTATCCGGGACAACACTTTTTTCATGGTCAGAGATTTTGTCTGGGGCACAAGTGTTTCCACGGCTTTTACCAGAGGAAATCCTGCTGACAGAAGGGTTGACAATTGCCGGGTCACCATGGACAGTTCAGATGAACTCACGGTGCCAAAAAGGCGGAACCCCGTTATAAAGTCCAACGGCTTTTTTTCTATGATCCCTGACCGGGACTCTATTTTTGCCAGTGATGTTGGAAAAACAGATTTCTGACGCAGTTTTGATTTGGCAGCAGCTGTGCTTTCAGCATCAATTATGCCGGATACGTTTTTGCCTTTTGCGTTCAGTGCTTTGTATTCAAATACAGCCATGCAAAAATTTTCCCGGCATCTTCATAAAAGGTTATTCCTGGGTGACCCGGAGCACTTCGTCTATGGATGTAATCCCCTTGACAACTTTTGTCATCCCGTCCTGGCGCAGTGTCACCATACCGGATTTTAAGGTGGCAGCCTTGATCTGGTTGGCATCAGAGGTTTTTAACACCAGACTTTTGATGGCATCTGTCATGAGCATGATCTCAAATATGGCCTGCCGTCCGGAATACCCTGTATTAAAGCATTTGGAACAGCCGACCGGTTTATAGACATGTTTTCCGATATATTTTTCCCCCCCGGCATTCAGCACTTTGATATGGGTTTCATCCAGCTGATATTTTTCTTTGCATGCATTGCACAGGACCCGGACAAGCCGCTGGGCAATTACCGAGTTGACAGAAGAGGCGATGAGATAGGGCTCCACCCCCAGATCCACCAGCCGGGTGACAGCACCGGCGGAATCATTGGTGTGCAGGGTTGAAAACACAAGATGCCCGGTTAGTGCAGATTGAATGGCAATCTCTGCTGTTTCCAGGTCCCGTATCTCTCCGATGAGCACAATATCCGGGTCCTGCCTGACAATAGACCGCAGCCCCTTTGCAAAAGTGATCCCGGTTTTGGCGTTCACCTGGATCTGGCCGATCCCCTGGAGATTATACTCCACCGGATCTTCAATGGTAATGATATTTTTATCAGGGGAATTGATTTCTGATAAAGCAGCATACAGGGTGGTGGTCTTGCCGCTGCCCGTGGGACCTGTGACCAGCACGATACCGTTGTTCTGCCGGATAATGTTATTGATGAGCCGGTAATTGTCCGCGGACAGGCCGAACTGGGAAAATGCAAGAAAATAGCCTGACTTGTTCAGCAGCCGCATAACCAGGCGCTCCCCATGGGAAGTGGGTACGGTGGAAATACGGATGTCAATTTCCTGGTCCCCGATCCGGACCTGTGCCCGGCCATCCTGGGGCAGCCTTTTTTCAGCGATGTTCATTCCGGCCATGACCTTGATTCTGGATATCAAG
>JAWOEP010000059.1:0-8948 GCA_046482705.1 Desulfotignum sp. | reverse complement strand
ATTGGGATGCGGGGAAAACACCTCCAGCAGGCCGATTATTTTCCCCTGGTATAACAAAGGTGTCAACAGCATGGAACGGATTCCTGCGGTAACGGCTTCTGACTCGGCACGACCCAAAGGTTTTTTTTTGGAGAGGTCCGCCACCCTGAACACTTTTTCCCCTTTTGCCGCCGACATCCAGACCGACTCTTCCAGATCTTTCAGACAGATGTGGTGGGAATTGGAAAACAGGCAGTCCACTTTTGAATGGTGATCGTTTTTGGTCACCATGACCTCGACCCCCTTGAGGGAGGCAACGGACACGCCCAGGTCCGGCCGGCGGAACAGTGACTGGATCCGGGATTCGATCTGCTGGATGCCCCGGGAGGAAAAAATGGAGTTTTCATCCACCAGGTCCCGTTCCAGAAACGACAGGATCGCTTTTTCCGTCACATCCTGGACCCGGATAATGAGAAATCCCTTGAAGTGAAACCGGGACAGATCGATAAACCGGGACAGCTCGTCCTGATCGGTCAGATGATCCATTATCCATTCTTTGTCTGTTTCAGACAAAGAACGCGGGGTTTCCACCGGGGTCAATTCAACGAACCTATGATCGGGAAACTCCTCGTAATAGCGGACCAGCCCGGTCTTCTCATCGGTCACCCCCTGGGTGTTCAGGTTGCTGGAAAAAGGACCTGTAAATCCGTAAACCCTTTCCAGGACCATGTAGTAGGCGCTGAGGATTTTTTTGTTTATATCGAAATCACTTTTTTCCAGAAGCGTGGGTTTCAATACATGGTTGTTGTCCAGAAACAGGCGTTGAAATTGTGGTGTAGCGTAAAAGCCGTCAAACGAACAAGGGGCAAATGCCGCTGTCAGCTCCTGGTCAAAGGATGCCGGAGATACCACCGCAGTCATCAGGGTGTGGAGAATATCAGAATGCGCTTTCAGCACGGTCATATCCTGAATATCTCCTTGAAGCGTCCGGGGTATTTTCTCAATGATGCCGGCAAACAGGCCGGCCATATGGGGGCATCTGGGAACCAAATCGGTTTCCCAGAACTTTATCAGGGGTGCCAGGCTCAAGGTGGCATTGGCCTGCACACAATCAGGCCATTTCAGGGGCTGTGACCTTTCCATATGGGTATTCTCCTGCATTATCTATATTCCCAAAGATGTAAACACCGGATACGAATTGTCAACACACCGCCAATCAGTTCAGGCGCCTGGCCAGGGGCATGGTACTGCACTTTCTGGCTGTCACATAGGCGTTCAGGGCATCTTCCAGCCCCTGATCAATGGGGGGTTTCTCATAGGATTCCAGGCGGGGACCCAGCATGTCAAAAGCCTGTTCCTCCACCCGCTTGCCCCCGCTTTTGTGCCAACGGGAAAAATCCTTGCGGTTGAACATCCGGGAGGCGGAAAGATTCCTGAATTTTTCAAAAGTGGAGGGGTGGACCAGGTACTGGCCCCCGATACCCACCTGGTTAACCAAGTCTGTGTCAATAGTTTCTCCGGCCGGGATCACCGGGGTGATCATGCCCCGCACCAGGCGGCAGATCTCTTCATCCAGGAGCCATTTTTCATATCCCATGGAAATATAGGACCCCATCTGGCCGCAGGCATGGTAGATGAAATGGGCCCCGTTGCGCACCACTGTACTCAGCATGAGACTGGCTTCAGCCAGGGCCTGGGCATCGGGGAGGTGGGCATCGGTGAGCCCCCCGCCGGCCCTGCAGGGCAGGTTGTAGAATCCGGCCATCTGGGCGGTTGCACTGGCGATCTTGAGGGCTTCGGCCGTGCCCACGGCCGACACCATGGTGCGCATGTCAATGGGGGCGGAAGAAGACCCGTATAAAACCGGTGTACCCGGACTGACCAGCTGGGTCAGCACCACGCCGGCCAGGATTTCCGCGTTTTCCAGGGCCAGCAGTTCCGGCAGGGACACAGGGCCTGTCACCCCGGCCAGGATCATGTTGGAGATCACCACAGGCTGGCGCCAGCCGGCCATCTGGAGGATCACATCCCCTTCTTCTTTGGAAAACCGCAGCGGCGACATGGTATTGGCCACTGCCACCACCACGGGTTTTTCCAGCATTTTTTCCCGGCCGCCAAAAATGATGCCGGCCATCTCCAGGGTGTCTGCTGCTTCTTTGCCGCTGCCGGATGCCCCGAAAACGGGTTTGTCACACATGGTCATATAGGCCAGCATCATGTCCAGGTTGGCGGTGTCCCAGGGCTGGTCTGTGGGCTGCACCATGAGGTATCCACCGATATCCAGCTGGTCTGATGTCTGCACCAGTTTGCAGCAGGCCTTGAAATCTTCAAAAGTGGCCTGGCGCTGGGTACCGTCTGTTCCGGCAATGTTGGTGGCCCCGCCCGTGGGACTGAACACAAAGCTTTCCTGACCGATTTTCACATTGCAGGCGGGGTTTCTGGCATGCACGGTAAATGCCGGCACTGTGGTGGAAAGGGCTTTATAAATATCGGTTTCTGCAAAATACACCCGGGTGCCATGGGTGGTAAATCCGTTGGCCTTGAACAGGCCGGCAATGCGCTCATGGTTGAAATCAATGCCGGTCTGTTTTAAAATTTTTACGGATGCCTCGTGAATCAGTGTCAGATCCTGGAAGGAAAGCCGCTGCATCCTGTCGATCATGGTTGTCTCCAAACAAAATTACGATGTTTTTTTGGCCTTGTTTCCCTGCTGGTTTCTGGTGAATCTGGCCCAGGCATCCCGCAGGGTCACGGTGCGGTTGAACACCGGTGCGCCCGGGGTGCTGTCCTGCGCATCCAGACAAAAATACCCCAGCCGTTCAAACTGAAACACCTGTTCAAAAGCGGCATCTTCCAGGCCTTTTTCCAGTTTGCAGTCAAACAGGATTTTTAGGGATTCCGGATTCAGATTCTTTGTAAATTCCTGTCCCCCTTTTTCCGGGTCTTCATCTTTGAACAACCGGTCATACAGCCGGACCTGGGCAGACAGGCAGTCTTTTGCATTGACCCAGTGGATGGTGCCTTTCACTTTTCTGCCGTCCGGGGCATTGCCGCCCCTTGTTTTGGGATCATAGGTGCAGATCAGGGCAGTGACCCGGCCCTGATCATCCTTGACCACTTCTTTGCAGGTCACAAAATAGGCATTGCGCAGCCGCACTTCCCGTCCCGGCCCCAGTCGGAAGAATTTTTTGGGGGGATCTTCCATGAAATCGTCCTCCTCCACATAGATCTCCTTTGAAAAACTGATGTTCCGGATACCCATCTCCGGTTTCTGGGGATGCACCATGGCTTCAAGTGTCTCGGTCTTATCTACCGGATAATTTTCAATGATCACCTTTAGCGGCTTCAGCACCCCCATTACCCGGGGGGCTTTTTCATTGAGGTCATCCCTGAGGCAGGATTCCAGCAGGCCCACGTCAATGCGGCTTTCTTTTTTGGATACCCCGATGGTGTCACAAAAGTTTCTGATGGAAGCCGGGGTGTAGCCCCGCCGGCGCATGCCTTCCAGGGTAGGCAGCCGGGGATCATCCCAGCCGGACACATGGCCCTGGTCCACCAGCAGCTGGAGTTTGCGCTTGGACAATACCGTGTAATTGATGTTCATGCGGGCAAATTCGATCTGCCGGGGATGGCAGGGCACGGACAGATTGTCCAGAAACCAGTCATACAGGGGGCGATGGTCTTCAAATTCCAGGCTGCACAAGGAATGGGTGATGCCTTCCAGGGCATCGGATATGCAGTGGGTGAAATCATACATGGGATAAATGCACCATTTGTCCCCGGTTCTGGGGTGGGGGGCTTTTTTGATGCGGTATATCACCGGATCACGCAAATTGATGTTGGGGGATGCCATGTCGATTCTGGCCCGCAGGGTATGGGATCCTTCTTCAAACTCCCCGTTTTTCATGCGGGCGAACAGATCCAGGTTCTCAGCCACGGACCGGTTCCTGAAAGGGCTGTTTTTGCCCGGTTCGGTCAAGGTGCCCCGAAAGGCTCTGATCTCTTCACCGGGCAGGCTGCACACATAGGCCAGGCCTTTTTCTATGAGTTCTTCGGCAAATACGTAGAGCCGGTCAAAATAATCCGAGGCAAACAAGGCCCTGCCGTAGTCAAAGCCCAGCCAGTGCACGGTGGATTCAATGGAATCGATATAGATCTGTTTTTCCTTTGCCGGATTGGAATCATCAAACCGCAGGTTGCAGTGGCCGTTGAATTTTTTGGCCATGTTGAAATTCAGGCAGATGGATTTGGCATGGCCGATATGCAGGTATCCATTGGGTTCCGGCGGGAACCGGGTGGCCACCCTGCCGTCGTTTTTGTGATTTTCCACATCCGTTCTGATGATGGATTCGATAAAATGGCTTTTGCTGGTGATCTCTTCCATTGGTTCCTCTTTTGTCAGCAGACATTCCTGCCTGTTATCCCCATACCGCCCGCCCGAAAACAATCTATGCGGGGGCGGCTGTCACAATATATGGCAATGCATTCAAAACTTTTATAAATAACATATTCACAATCGGGTTAAAAGAAATAAAACATCCTTTATTAATAGAAAATCAACAAACCAGTGCAGGATTGACAACCTGCTGTATTGCCGATAGGATTCTGTAAAAATGAAAGACAATGTCATGAAAAAAAAACAGCCCCGTTCATTTTCCAGATGGATTCTCAAAAGCCTTTTAAAGCTTTTTCTGCTTCTGGTCTGCCTGTCTTTGTTCCAGGTTGCGGTATTGAAATACATTGATCCGCCGTTCACCGTCAATATGGTCTGGGAGCGGCTGCGCCATGAATTGTTTGATGCCCCTTATGTTGTACCTTCCTACGGATGGCAGAACCTTTCCAAGATTTCACCCCATTTAAAACAGGCCGTGATTGCCGCTGAAGACCAGCGGTTTCTGACCCACCACGGATTTGATTTTGCAGAGATAAAAATCGTTTTTAATAATGTTCTGGAAGGAGAATCCCCCAGAGGTGCCAGCACCATCACCATGCAGGCTGCCAGATCCGTATTTTTGCCGGCCACCAGAAACCCTTTGCGGAAACTGGCAGAAGCCTGGTACACGGTCCTCATGGAACTGGTATGGGACAAAGCGCGTATCCTGGAAATCTATTTGAACACTGTGGACTGGGGCACCGGGATTGTGGGTGCCCAGGCAGGGGCACGCGCCCATTTTGCAAAAGATGCCGCCAATCTGACCAGAGAGCAGGCAGCCCTGATGGCAGCGATCCTGCCCAGTCCCCACAAATGGTCGCCCACTGATCCCAGCCCGTACCTGAAAAAAAGACAGCAGCGGATTCTTGCAGCCATGCCGGCCATGCCCCTGCTGTAGGGATTTTTGTTGATCGTGTCATGCCGTATGCCCGGAAAGATATTATCAAAATTCTGGTGGGCCGGCGGCCGTTTTCAATCGTTATTGAATTGTGAGGTGGTAAGCCGCTGAAAGCTTACCGTCGAAAAAAACTCTTACAGTAATTCGAATCCAGGGCACCAGTCGTTATGCTGTCACCTTGGAATAATAAATCCCCAAGGCCGGAGGCCCTGTGAGTCCGCTGTTTGACTGCTGCAGCCAGAAGGTTGGTTGATGTTCCTGCCAGGGTAAAAAAGGACCGCGCCCGGGTGATGCCGGTGTAGATAAGTTCCCGGGTCAACACCGGACTCATGGTATCGGGCATGACCAGGGTTGTATGGTCGAACTCCGACCCCTGAGATTTATGAACGGTCATGGCATAGACGGTTTCCACGGATCCGAGCCGTGAGGGAAGCACCTGTTTCAAGGAGCCATCCGCCATGGGAAATACCACCCGCTGTGCCTTTTCAGGCAGGGTTCCTCCTTCACTGTGCTTTTGGCTGTCATTTCTCACTTCAAGGACAATGCCGATGTCCCCGTTCATAAGGCCCAGACTATAGTCGTTCCGGGTGACCATCACCGGCCGGCCCGGATACCATCCCCGGGTGGCCCGTATCAGCCCGGCATTGTAGAGAATCCGGGCTGTTATATAATTGAGTCCTTCCACACCCCAATCTCCTTTGCGAACGGGGCTCAGCAGCTGAAACCGGTTAAAGTTTTCCAGTACGGCCCTGAACCAGTGTTCCTCCGTCGGCCAGGCCCGGGATCCTCTCGCCATAATCTCAAGATACTTCCGGTACCCGGCGGGCTGTTCAACAGCATGCGGAAAGGCTTTTGGATTGCCGTCCAGTACCAGGCTGCGAAATCCTGCATCTTCACAGGAATGGATCACGAGCCGGGAAATGTCGGTATACCCTTTTTCCCATATCTGAGAGACCTGTTTTCCATCGCCCTGGTTCACTGCACGGGCCAAATCACCGATACCGCTGTTTTCATGGAATCTGTGGCTTTTTCTCAACACCACGATCCGCTGGTCCATGCCGGTTCCGGGACCTGAAAATGCTGACAGGTCATATCCAGTGGCCTTTTTGATGAAATCAACGGTTTCAGGCAGATAGCCGGGATTTGATGCATTGGTGCAGATATCCCCGAGCACGGATCCGGCTTCCACCGATGCCAGCTGGTCCTTGTCACCCAAAAGTATCAGCCGCGCATGGGGTGGCAGGGCACCCAGCAGGGCATCCATCATTTCAAGGTCGATCATGGAAGCCTCGTCCACCACCAGAAGATCTACATGAAGCCGGTTGTTCCGGTTGTGGACAAACTGCCGGGTATCAGGACGGGTGCCCAAAAGCCTGTGAAGGGTTGTGACCTTGGTGGGCATATGGGCCTGAAATTGTTCCGGCAATAAGGCCTTGGCCCAGGATATGGATTCTGTGAGCCGGGCGGCAGCCTTTCCCGTTGGGGCGGCCAGGCGAATCCGAAGCACCCTGCCCTGCTCCCTGGCGATCTTCTGAAGCAGGCCCAGTATCTGCACCACGGTGGTGGTTTTGCCGGTCCCGGGTCCTCCGGAGATCACACTGAACCTGGAAGCGCCAGCGATAGCCGTTGCCACGCTCTGCCAATGGATGGTTTGTTTTTTCTTTTCTTCAGGGCTTCTCAACCCGGCAAACAGTGCATCCAGACGACGCTCCAAATCTCCGGGCACCGGGAGTGTCTGTCCCGCCCTGTCGCGTATTTCCCGGGCCACCTGCCGGGTATACTGCCAATACCGCCGCAGGTAGAGGCGGCCCTGCTGCAGAACCAGGGGGGTTGTTTCCGTGTCCTTGCCCACCAGAGCCGACCTGGAAAAATCATCTACCCAGATCTCTTTGGTAAAGTCACATAGAATCCGGGAGGGCTTGGCAGGCATATTCTCTCCTGTCTCTCCTTCCGGTGGAAGAGAAAGGGTACCATCGGGATCGGCCAAAGCACTGTCCATATCCAGGCAGATATGACCCCGCCCCAGCTGGTGGCTGGCAAGGGCCGCCCCGAGAAGAACCCTTGAAGAGGCTGAAGGATCCTGGCGGTGTAAAAACATCACAAAAGCCCGGTCAATGGGTCTGAGCCAGCCCCGTGCGGTCCAGGTATGAATCAGGTCGAACAAATCAGCAAGGGGCATCATGGGATTCTTTTTCCTTGAACAGTTTATCCAGTTCATTGATCAGGCTTGCCCGGGGCTTGTCTGCATAGACACCTTTGCCGGATTTGTTCACCCCTCTTAAAAACAGATACACAACACCGCCCACATCCCTTTCGTAGTCATAACCTGCAAGACGGGTGTTGAGCAGCCGGTGAAGGGCCAGCGTATACAGCAGGTACTGCAGGTCATACCGGTGCCCTGCCATGGCATGGGCCATGGCATCCTGGTCATAGGCATTCTCATCTTCTCCCAGATAGTTGGACTTGTAATCCAGGACAAAATACCGGCCCTCATAACAGAATACCAGATCAATAAACCCTTTGAGCATGCCGTTAACCCGGTCCTGCCGCAACACAGGGCGGACAATGCCCGGCAGCACTGCATCGGTCACCAACCGGTCCAGATAACGGATGTCCACCTGGTGTGCTGCAAACAGAAACTCCATTTCCGCCCGGCATAGATCTGTTCCAAGACCGGACAGGGTAATGGCAGTTTCAGGCAGAAGCAAAGGGGTTTGAAGCAATTTCAAAAGCCAGTCGGAAAGGACACCGGACCACAAGTCCCATCCCCTGCGGATACAAAGACTTTTGATCTTGTCCCGGGTGGCGGCAGGGTCCAGGATTACCCGGTCGAATCCTGTATGCGCAGCCCATTCCAAAATATCGTGAAGAAAGGTTCCCGGCTCAGGACCCCTGGCAAATGTGTGGATGGAACGGGCACTGGAGGTTACATTCAGGGACAGGTTTTCTTCTCCTGCAGTTTCCTGAAGCTGGTCCTGTGCCGGAGAATCCGGAGAATCCACAGCTGTTTCATTGAGAGGTACCCCGGCATCCGGCATGGCCGCACCGGTGAGTATCCCGGAATAACTGGTTATCCGCCAATTCTTAGGGATGGTCCCGGAAAATGTTCTGGCAGGCAAAAGCACCTGGTTTTCCGGCTCCGGAGCTGCAATGTCCAGGGACAGATCCGGCAAAGGAGTCACGCAAATGGCATCACAATCGCCTTTGGCCTCTGCAAGAATGGCAGGCAGATCTGCTGCGGGGATCATATCCCCTCCCTTGAGCAGGTAGCCTATGCCTGCCTGGTGAAGGTCGGTGGTCTCCCCTTTTTTGGTGACTTTGCCCATAACGCCCATGCCCAGCCAGCAGGCATGACAGGCTCTGGTCAATGCTACATAAAGCATACGCAGGTCCTCGGCCAGCCGTTCCTGATCAGCTGTTGCAAGATCCTCTGCTTCCGGGTTCACCACCATCCGGACAGCCCCGTCTTTGTCATGGATTTTTACCATGGCAGAATTGGCTGCGGTCACCTTTCTGAAACTGCAGATAAAAGGAAGGAACACCAACGGATATTCCAGGCCCTTTGCTTTGTGGATGGTCACCACCCGGACCAGGGCCTGGTCGCTTTCCAGGCGAAGGATCTGATCATCAGCGCCTACC
>JAWOEP010000201.1:0-7010 GCA_046482705.1 Desulfotignum sp. | reverse complement strand
GGGGATATCCAGCCCATGATCGCTATAGCGCTGGCACTGCAGTCTGCCGGGCACCAGGTGCAGCTGATCGGCCCCCCTGAAAATGCGGCGTGGGCACAGGGCCTGGGATGCCCTTACCTGGGAGCGGGCCGGGATGTGTCTGCGTTTATCCGCACCTTTGACCGGCCGGTCAGCCTTTATTCAGGCCTGTCCTTTGCCCGGTTTGTGGTGCAGGAACTGGCATGGCAGCTGAAACACCTGCCGCAAATCATTGCATCCGCAGATCTGGTGATCGGGTCTTCGCTGATGTTCGGGCTGTCGTCCACCGCCGAAGCCCGGGGTATTCCTTATCGGTATATCGCTTTCACCCCCCAGGTGCTTCCTTCGAAACATCACCCGTTTTTACCCATACAGACCCAGACCCTGCCGCCCCTGGTGAACCGTATGACATGGACAATAGCTGACATCCTGGACAGGTGCGGCATTACCCTGTTGATCAACCGGTACCGGAAGCACCAGAAACTGGCACCTGTCCCCGGTGCCTGGGACCATATACTGGGGTCTCAACCCATTGTGGCCGGTGACAAAGAAATTGCCCCTGTACCGCCGGACGTCCTGAAAACCGTGATTCAGACCGGGTATCCCCACCTGGACCAGCCCATACCGCCCAATCCGGATCTGGAGCGGTTTCTGGGAGCAAGTGAAAAACCGGTCTATGCCGGATTCGGAAGCATGCCCCCCAAAGGCCAGGAAAACGCCGTTCCCCTGCTGATCCAGGCAGCGAAAAATCTGGGCCTGCGGATCATTATCAGGCACCCGAAAAAAATTACTGGAAAATACCCTGCAGACAAGGCAGTGTTTTTTATCCGGGATTATCCACACCAGGCTTTGTTTCCCCGAATGGCTGCTGTCATTCACCACGGCGGTGCCGGCACCACGGCCACGGCAGCGGCAGCCGGGGTGCCCCAGGTGGTTGTGCCCCACATTCTGGACCAGCACTATCACGGACACCGGGTTTTTCTGTCCGGGCTGGGGCCTGCTCCCATTCCAGTGTCTCAACTTACCCGGGAACGCTTATCCCATGCACTGGCGCATTGTCTCACCAATGTGCATATCCTTCAGTCGGCCCGGAACACTGGCCATGCCATTGATCCGGCACACCGGCTGGAAGCCCTTGTAAAGGTTTTGTTGGGAACGGCCCACCTGTAGCGGGTAAAAAACGGGCATTGCTTTTTTGCAGTTTCATGGGGTATACACAAGGGGTAAAAAAAGATATCAATGCCCTGGAAAAGGAGTACCCATGTCCGCCTGTCTGGCCGCCACCTATTTTATCGACAAGGACCATCCCGATATCATCACGTTTTCAAAACAGCACGCAAAACAAGGCCGATCCGACCTGGACAGGGCGGTCAGCCTGTATTATGCAGTGCGGGATGTGATCCGGTACAACCCTTACAGCATCGAACCGGACAGGCAGGCCATGAAAGCCAGTGCAGTGCTGGCAAAAAAGGAGGGGTACTGCGTGGCCAAGGCCGTGCTGCTGACCGCCTGTCTCCGGAGCCAGGGGATTCCGGCCCGGCTGGGATTTGCAGATGTGAAAAACCATTTGAATACCAAGCGGCTGAAAGCATTGATGGAAACCGACCTGTTTGTCTGGCACGGGTTCACAGAGGTGTTTCTTAAAGGCAAATGGGTCAAGGCCACCCCGGCTTTCAATCTGGGCCTGTGCGAATCGTTCAATGTCAAGCCCCTGGAATTTGACGGGACTTGTGATTCTATTTTCCATCCCTTTGATAATTTCGGCAACCGGCACATGGAGTATGTGACCGCGCACGGCAGTTTTGACGACCTGCCCTGGGACCTGGCTTTGGCAGCGATGAAAAAAGCCTATCCCCGGTATTTTGAAACATGTGACCGGAAAACCGGGGATTTCAATGCGGAAGCTGCCGAAGAAAACACCTGACTGCCGGGCCGGCAACTGTTTACAGGCCCGGCATTATCTGTCAGGCCTGGCGGATTTTTTCCGACACCTGTTGTGTGAGTGTCAGCACCTGCGCGGCTGATGCCAGATCCAGAGAGCCTGTGCCGCAGCTGGGGGTGACAAAGGATTGGGACAGGATATCGTTTCTGGAAAATCCCAGGGAAGCCACCTGTTTGATCTGGTCTTCCAGTTTTTCAGCCAGGCCGTCAGTGGTCTGTGCTGCAATTGTCTCGGCGTCGCCTGTGGGAACAATACCCCACGCCAGTATACCCCCCCGCCCCAGAAACTCTTTTATGGTTTTCGGGTACAGGATGAACCGGTCAAAATAGGAAAAAGCATCAAAGGAAATGATGTCAATGGCACTGTCCAAAAGCAGGTCCCATTCCGTATTGGCGCACACATGCACCCCTGCCAGGCCGTTTTCTGCATGGATTTCCCGGGCAATTTCATCAATGCAGGCCTGGACATCGGCCCGGGTGATGGTGATATAGGCGGAAGTGCCGAATCCGGCAAGGGCCGGTTCATCCAGGAAGATAATCGGGGTTGTGCCGCGCTGTGCAAACTCTTTGGCCTGCCACCGGGCATTCATGGCCAGGCGCTTGACTGCAGCATCCCGCAGCTGGTCATTGTAGAAAATATCTCTGTCTGCCTCATCCTTGACCGCTGTGCAAAAGGTGATGGGACCTGTGACCTGTCCTTTGAGTGCTGTGAATTCGCCCGGGTGTCTGTCCACCCTGTTAAGAAAATGGGAAAATCCCTTCCCGGTTTCAGGGGTGAAGGCAAATCTGGAAGCGGCAAAATCCGCGGTTGGTTCTGACAGGGAAAGGTATTCTTCAAAAAAATGGACAAATGCCCCATCAAACTGCGGATCTTTGGTGTTGATAAAAAAGGTATCATTTTCCCGGGTCAGACCGGGCAGGCCGGGAAGAAACTGCTGGATCATGCCTTCCTGTCTGAAGGCCGGCAGCTGCACCCACAAAGGAATGTCCGGGGTGTGGGCAAATACCAGGTCCAGGGCTTTTTCATGGTCCTCCATGGGAAGGCTGCCGATGAGCAGGGGAAGTGCGTTTGCGGTAAATGATGGCATGGTATATCTCCTTTGGATATCTAAATATGTTCATTTGTTGTTATGTTGTTTGCCAGGATTTATACCATGTATCATACCAAAATTACATGTTTTTTTATTTTTTGTTGTCGGAATCATTCTGGCGCACTGCCAGAACAGGACATTCAGCCCGGCTGATCACCCGGTCTGTGGTGGATCCCACCAGAAATTTTTCCAGCAGGCTGTGGCCCCGGACCCCCAAAACGATAAGATCCACCTTTTTGCTTTCGGCAAAGGCCAGCAGTTCTTTGTAGGGCTCGCCCTCCAGTACGGCGGTGATGGGGGTGCACCAATGCCGGCTTTCTTCAGGCACCATGTTGGCGAGCTGACGTTCCAGCCGGTGCATGAGGGTGTCTTTGCGCCGTCCGTCCGGTTCATTGGCATTTTTGGTGAGACCCAGGTAGTCAGAGCGGTCCCAGCCCAGATAATCTCCTTCCTGGACTTTGATATAATCTGCACTGGAAAATTCAACATGTTCCGTGGGCCGGACCACATGGGCCAGAAACAGTTCTGTTTCAAACTCCTGGGCCAGACTCAGGCCGTATTGAAAAGCAAGGCTGGAATCCGGGGAGAAATCACATCCCACCAGGACCCGGTTCAACAGCTTTTTCTGGTCGCCTGGCAGCACATCCGGCAGTGCATCGCCATGGAGAACCATTACAGGGCAGGTCAGGATTTTCACCAGCCGGTCTGTCACAGATCCCACCAGAAACCGTTTGACGCCGGACCCGCCATGGGTGGCTGCAACCACCATGTCCATAGCCGATTCCCCGGCAATTCTGGCAATTTCATCAGCCGGATGCCCGGTAGATACTATGATGTCGCAGTCCTTATCCAGGTTTTCGGCAATTTCCTTCAGCCGAAATTCGGCATCCTCCCGCCGTTCCGCCTCAATTTTCTCAGAGGCGATATAGGCCTGGCCGGCAGAGGACATCAATACCATGTTGGACACCACATGGCACAGGGTGAGACTGGCGCCGAATTCTTTTGCCAGGGCCTGGCCATAGGACAGGGTCAGGTTGGTGAAATCGCTGAAATCAACGGCGCACATGATTTTTTGGGGTATGATTCTCATGAAGGGCCTCCTTGTTTTTATTCCTGTTGCATATTTTTCATCATCTCCTGCACCTGTTTCATCATGCCGTCCATCTCTTCTGCAGTGGGCATCTGTCCCTCTGAAAATTGTTCCATATCCGGCATCCCCATGGCCTGTTCCATTGAGGCCGCTTTGGTATACCCCTCAGGCACTTTAAACAGATGTGCCGGCTGCTTACCGGTTTTTATGTTTTTAAGATGGCTCATAACCGTGCCCACCGGCGGGGGCATGACACTCCGGGTTTTGATGGGATACTGCAGCTTTCTGGACAGCCAGAATTTCATGGGAGTGGTCTGCCCGGTTTTTTTGTCAATGACGATGGTCCCTTCATAAATATCACATGCAAATCCTTCAATGGTTTCCGTGCCGGTTTTTTTCATGTTGTTTTCTTTTGCCCAGGCGTGAAAATCGGCGGCCCCTGCCATGGGGTTTTCTTTTTCAAGTTCTGTCACATCGGTCACATGGTATTTTTTTGTACTTGTGAAAACCTGATACACATGGGGGCGGTTCATTATGGTGATCATGCCCATTATTTCATTGCGGTTCACCTGATTGCTTTTAAAGTACAGTTTCCCGCTGACACCGCCGGTGTCCATTTCCGTGACCATGTCCGCTGAAAACTCTTCAGCCTGAACAGCTGGTGCTGTGAAAAAAAATGATACAGCAAAAAATAACATGGTAAAAGACAGGGCAATGGCTGTTTTTTTGATCATTTCATTCTCCTTATTTTAATATGATTCCAACAGTATGCTTCCCATAAAATAATTATACCTTTTTTTTCTTTTGTCGGTAAAGGGTTATGTGCATTATCTCCAGGTGTGTCTGCAGCCGGTCATCACGGCATGCTTTCTGGTAAAGGGATATTGCCGGCAGATGCGGGGCTTGATCTCCTGAATGGCGCATGAAAACCGGTTGCTGTCAGGGCAGGGCACAAGCCAGGGGCAGGTTTTTGCGGTTTTCCCGGTATCAGGATCAACCCAGATCCGGTACCTGTCTTTTTTGCCCGGGCAGGATAATTTTCTGACCCAGGCCAGGATATCCCGGCGGCCAAGGGACTGCCAGAGATGGTAGTCTGCTGCAGTGCAGTTGTTTTCATAGGCCAGAGACCGGCAGCACTGCCCGCACTGGCTGCAGACAAACGCTTCCATCTGGGAGTGCACCCAGATGCCGGAGATGTTTTTGTTCCCCGAAGGTCCTGCCCGGGTCCGGGTCTGGAAAACCTGTGTACAGATCTCTGCCAGGGTTTCCAGATCAGGCGGGGCGGTTTCCAGCATATGGATTAGATAAAATCCCAGATTTTTGTCTGGTACCGGGATAAACGCTTTGCCCTGTAATATATGTACGGCCGGTTTTTCTTTTTCCTGTATAACGGTGCACCGGTTTCCAAGAATCAGTGGGGCAATAGATGCGAAAAGTACCGGCTGGGGGCCGTATTGCGTAAAATCCATGGCAATGGCATCCACGGCCTGGGAGGGGGTTAAAAAAGTCCAGTCTTCCGAATCTTCCTCTGCTGCCGCTGGAATATGGCGGTTTTGGAATTTTTTCCCGGTCATGATTTCTCCTTTGCGCAGTAATGGAAGATAAAGGCGGCTGATCCGGGCAGCCATCGGTTGTGCGGGCCATGCAGCGTGTGTGTCATCCAATGGGGGAATTATGAAATTTTTATAAATAATTACCGTTTTTTCATACGCTTGGCAAGTGGGAAAAAAATCAAATAATTTTGATCCGGTTCCCGAACAAAATAAAAATTATTTGATGAATCGTGACAGAAAACACCTGTGTCGAAAAAATACAATTAGTTGAAATTACACGCAAAAAAATCTTATAATACAAACAGAATCAGTCTTTGGCATGATCGTTGCTAAATTAAGCTGCTGAACACTGAACAACTGGAATGATCACTGTCCAGGCACTTGTGAAGAGATGAATATTGGTATTGAAAAAATGACTACCAGGAGGCATGCGATGGCACGAAAAATGAAATTGGGACTTCACACTTATACCCTGCATCTCTGGGGCCTGGGCCAGAACTGGGGGATCCAGGCCGATCCCCGGCCCAAGGAGATCGATCTGTTCCAGCTCATGGACATGGCGGTGGAGTGGGGGCTGGACGGGCTGCATATCACCGGCTGTGATCTGGAGACCAAAGACGATGCCAGGCTGGCAGCAGTGAAAAAAGCTGCAGAAAACCACAACCTCTATCTGGAATATAATTTTTCCAGGGATGAGGAGTTTGATCCCAGGTTGACAGACACCCTGGAAAAGGGCATTGACATCACCCATAAAATCGGCGGAGACCTGGCCAAGCTGAGCCTGGATATCAGACGTCCCCGTCCCCTTTACGGCTCCTGCTTTCATCCCCGGGTCATGCGCCAGCTGTGCAATGTCCATGATGAGATCACCGCCATCCTGCCCCTCCTGGAAAAAACCGGGATCCGGCTGGCTGTGGAAAACCATACTGAAACCTTTGCCGATGAGATTCTCTGGGTAATCCAGCAGGTGAACCACCCTTTGGTGGGGGCCTGCGTGGACACGGTGAACTCCATGGGGGTGCTGGAAAACCCGGAAGAGGCTGTGGAGAAGCTCGCGCCTTATGCGTTCTGTGTCCATTTTTGTGACCACAAACTGACCCGGGACCAGTTCGGCATCCGATTCCACGGCGTGGCCCTGGGAGACGGCGATATCGATTGTTTCAAGACATACCGGACCATCTGCGGCCAGTCCCCCACTGACCGCATCACCTTTGAGATCGAGTGGGACATGGGGGATGATCCTCTGGAAATTGCCCGGGAAAAAGAGATGGCTGCCTGTAAAAAAAGCATCAGATATGCCAGAGAGGTGCTGAAAAT
>JAWOEP010000132.1:0-13364 GCA_046482705.1 Desulfotignum sp. | reverse complement strand
CGGTTGGCCACATGCATGGTGCTGCGGATAACCGTGTCTCTGTATCCGTCGGACAGTTTCTGCAGGCGCCGGATGATCTGGTAATAATTATAGGAAATCTGGTTGTCCTCCTTCTGGAGCAGGCGCAGCACCTTGAAAATATTGGCAACAATGACATTGGTGCTCAGCTGGAACTGTTTGGTGCGCTTGCGCTCCTGGCGCAGGGTCACAATATCCTCCTGGAACAGGGCATCAAAGGTTTTGTCAAAGGATCCTCTGATGCCTTTGAGCTGCAGGGCCAGGTGGTCAAAGGTGTCGGACACGGCAGCTGGAAAATCTTCTACTTTTTCAAACTGGAAGATCTTTATGTCTTCCTTGTCTTTTGACTGTACTTCATGTTTTTTCTTGTTTTTCCAGATCATGAATCCGGCAAATACCAAAAGCCCTGCTATGCCGAATGCATTGAAATAAAAAAGAATATTGGCAAAAACAAAGGCCACCATAAAGGCGATGAATGCGGTCATGAACCAGCCCCCCACCACGGCCAGCACGCCGGTGATGCGGAAAACCGCACTTTCCCTTCCCCAGGCCTGATCGGAAAAAGAAGATCCCATGGCCACCATGAATGTGACATAGGTTGTGGACAGCGGCAGTTTCAGAGAGGTGGCAAAGGAGACCACCGCACTGGCCACCATGAGGTTGACAGATGCCCGGATCAGGTCAAAAGAGGGTTTTTCACCGGCTGAACCGGCATGGTGTGCCGGGGTAGGGGTGATCCTGGCGGCAACATGCCGGCGCACAGGCTCCGGCACAACCATGCGCATCGAGCTGAAAAAATGGTAGAAAACGCTCACGATTTTTCTGGACAGCCAGATGGATTCAAACCGCTCCGGGCCTTCATCCTGTTTCCCCAGGCTGATCTCTGTTTCTGTTACGGTTCTGGCTTTTTTGGATACCCACAGGGTGGTGACCATGATGGATCCGGCCAGAAGCAGGAGAAATGTCTGTGTCTGGACTGCCTTGCTCAGTGCATCCATGGAAATGTTCATGGGATCTGCGGATGCAAGCGCGGTCGTGAATGCCTTGAGGCCGGCCAGGGGGACACCGATGAAATTGACCAGGTCATTGGCGGCAAAGGCCATGGCAAGGGCAAAGGTGCCCACCAGCACAATGGGTTTGAGGATATTGACCTTGAAAAAAGAAATCAGCACCTGGAGAAGGATGGCGGAAATGACAAACATTGCTGTCAGGATGGAAAAGGTGTGAAGGGCGATCCATGCCACTGTTTTCTCATCCATGAACGTGGCCCCTTTGGCCCCTTTGAGCAGTATAAAAAAGGTGATGGCGGTCATGGCTACCCCGCCCCATAAAGCCCCGTAGCGCACAAGCCGTTTTTTATAGTCAAAGGTGAAGATCAGCCGTGAAAAAAACTGCACCACAGCCCCTGAAAAAAAAGAGATCACAATGGACAAAAGTATGCCCCCCACAATGGCCATGGCTTTGGCGGTATTGATATAATCCCATAATGCCATGGCATTGTCAGGAGACTGCATGATTTTGATCAGGGACATGGCCACAGCCGCTCCCAGCAGTTCAAATACAATGGAAACCGTGGTGGAGGTAGGCAGCCCATAGGTGTTGAACAGGTCCAGCAGCAGGATATCGGTGATCATGACCGCCAGAAAAATTATCAGCAGCTCCGGCATGGTGAAAAACTGGGGATGGAAGATGCCTTTGCGGGCCACCTCCATCATGCCCCCGGAAAAGGTGACCCCGGCCAGAATCCCCAAGCTGGCAACCACCATGATAACAACAAAGGGGGCTGCTTTGGATCCGATGGATGAGTTTAAAAAATTCACCGCATCATTGCTCACCCCGATCATAAGATCAAAAAAGGCAAACAGCAGCAAAATGCCGATAATAACATAACAGAGTTCAAGGCTCATATACGTCTCATTTCAATATGTGTTTGATCAATAATTTATGGTGTATCAATTTTTAACCATATGCCAATAAATGATCCGTTACATAAACTTTTTGGCAAAAACAATCAAGGGGTTGCCGGCATGTTTGAACGGAATTTCAACGGGATTTGACGCGGAGGACGGTATCATAGACCAGTTTCCTGGAGACCTTGTATTGAAGGGAAATTTCTTTTGCCAGCACTGCCGTGGGAACAGAACCGTGTGCCAGGCGATCCTGTATCACCGCTTCCAGATCTGCCAAAGACAGTGCTTTCATTTCAGAGGCACCTGCCACAAACAGGGTACATTCCCCTTTGGCAATGCCTTTTGCATCAAGACAGGCGGTTATATGGGAAAAAGGGCCCCTGATGAATTCTTCATGCAGTTTGGTGATTTCCCGGGCCAGACAGGCCTGGCGGTCACCCAGTTCAGCCTTGAGCTGATCCAGCAGAAGGCGGATTCTTTTGGGGGATTCATAAAAGACCAGGGTGGCCTGTCTGGATGCCAGTCTTTTGATGGCCCGGATCCGCTGCTGCTGTTTTCTGGGCAAAAACCCTGCAAACAAAAACCGGTCTGTCGGCAGGCCTGCCGCACTCAATCCTGCAATAACCGCACAGCATCCCGGTATGGGAACCACCTGGATGCCTTTTTCCAGCACTGCGGTGACCAGACGATATCCGGGATCGGAAATGCAGGGGGTGCCTGCATCCGTGATCAGGGCCGCGTCCTTGCCTTGCTGAAGAAGGGGAATCAGTTTTGCCGCCCTGGGAATCTCATTGTGTTCATGGCAGGAGATAAGATCGGTGAAAATGTTGTAATGGGACAACAGCTTTCTGGAGTGGCGGGTATCTTCTGCTGCAATAAGGGCCACCTCTTTTAAAGTCCGCACCGCCCTGAAGGTGATATCCTCCAGATTGCCCAGAGGGGTGGCAACAATATACAGGGTACCGCAATACGGCGGGGTATTATTCTGAAATGAAGGCATGGGGGATATGGTTGATATGGCAGGTGTCATCTGTAAAAAAAATTTCCATTACATCAAACCGGATACGCTTTTTTCCATCCAGTGCCCGGAATTTTATATACTGCCGGGCTGCCAGAATGATCTTTTTCTGCTTGGGTGCTGTAACCGCTTCTCTGGGCAGACCCCTTTTTGCACTGGTACGGGTTTTTACCTCCACAAACACCAGGCAGTCGTCAATGGCGGCTATGATATCTATTTCCGCAAACCGGGTGGCAAAATTGGTTTCAACAATGGTGTATCCGGATGCTGCCAGGTGCTGTGCAGCCATCTGTTCTCCGGACCGGCCCAGGTCTTTGCAGTATCTTGTCATGGACGGCACACCCCTTTGAAGGTCTTTCTGTGAACCGGGCAGGGGCCGTGGTCAAGAATGGCCTTTTTGTGAAACACCGTGGGATAGCCTTTGTGCCGAATAAAATTGTAAAGGGGGAATGCCTGGTGCAGGGTTGTCATGATCCGGTCCCGGGTCACCTTGGCAATGATGGAAGCAGCTGCAATAGAGATACTTTTTGTATCCCCTTTTATGACTGTCTGCTGTGAAATCTTCATGGAAATGGGAAAGTTTCCGTCCACCAGTAAAAAATCAGGGGGGATATCCAGATTTACCACCGCCCGTTTCATGGACAAAAGTGCTGCAGCAAGGATATTGGCGGTATCGATCTCTTTGTGATCGCAGATACCTACCCCTACAGCCACAGCTTGCTGCATGATTACGGGGAAAAAAAGATGGCGTTTTTTTTCAGACAGTTTTTTGGAGTCGGTAATTCCGGGACAGGTGAAATCATGCGGCAGTATCACGGCTGCAGACACAACAGGGCCGGCAAGGGGTCCCCTGCCGGCCTCGTCAATGCCTGCAATCTGCGCATATCCTTTTTGACGGATCTTTTTTTCGATCTGCCACATGGGACCAATGCTAAGCAAAGCGTTTTTCTTTGATCCTGGCCGCTTTTCCGCGCAGGTTGCGCAGATAATAGAGTTTTGACCGGCGTACCCGGCCCTTGGTCACGATTTCAACTTTATCAATGACAGGGGAGTAAAGGGGAAAAATTCTTTCCACGCCCACACCGCCGGATATTTTTCTCACGGTGAACCGGGCCCCGGCAAATCCTCTGGTCTTTTTGATGACAACGCCCTGGAAGACCTGGATACGTTCTTTTTCACCTTCCCTGATCTTAACATGCACCTTTACGGTGTCCCCTGAATCAAATCTCGGGATATCAAGGCGCATCTGTTCTTTTTCCAATTTTTCAATTACATTTGTCATGTTTCCTCCTGGTTTCCTTCTCTGTATGGCTGAATCTCAGCCATTTGTCAGTCTGTCTAAATATATGGATGCAGCAGACCGGACAGACAAATGGTTGTATTCTCCTGTGCCTGTAATAGGGTCCAGCTGCAGGTCACAATTGTCCATCAGTTCCTGTGCCAGTCCCCATGCGGTGCCCAACACCAGTACATGGGAAGCGTTGCTGCCAAGCTTTTGTTTCAATATCCGGGTGGAGATACTGTTTTTGTGTTTTTTTGCGCTGGTGGCAATGGTGACCACCGGCTGGTTCCTTTCTTCATAAATTTGCTGCATAGCTGTTTCAAATGTCTGTGTTACACGCACCAGCTCCAGGGCCTGTTTTCTGGAGGGGTTCAGGCGCCCTCCCTCCCCATGGGTCCAGTGGCGGATAACCTGGTCTGCCAGATCTGCCTGGTCCTCGTACGGGGTGATCACATAAAACCCTTTCACACCGAACGTCATGGATGCCCTGGCAATATCATGTAAATCAATGGTGGTCAAGGCGGAACCAATGGGTTCATTTTTTCTGTTCACCACCGGAAAATGGACCAGGGCCATATACAGGTTATCCATGGATCAGTGCTTCCAGATGTTTGTACCATTGCTGGAGTATCACCTTTTCCTGCGGGTCGGGACTTTTTTTTTCAAACAAATCCGGCCGCTTTATAAAGGTACGTTCCAGAGAGGACCGGGTCCGCCATCGGGCAATCTTTCCATGGTCCCCTGATAAAAGCACATCCGGTACCCTGTCCCCCATAAAATTTTCCGGTCTGGTATACTGGGCATATTCCAGCCGGTCATCCATGAAGGAATCGGATTGAAACGATGCACTGCTGCCCAGTACCCCGGGTATCAACCGGGAAACCGCATCCATGACAACCATGCTGGCCAGTTCTCCGCCGGTCATGACATAGTCGCCCACAGAAATTTCCGTGTCCACCAGCCGGGTGACAACCCGTTCGTCAATGCCTTCATACCGGCCGCACACAAAAATCAGTGCGGTTTCACTGCGGGCCAGATCCAGGGCCATCTGCTGGTGAAAGGGTTCTCCCTGGGGGGTCATCAATACCACCCTGGCATGGGGGGATTCCGCCTTTGCCTGATGGATGGCTGCTGCCAGGGGTTCGGGCTTCATCACCATACCGCTGCCCCCGCCATAGGGCCTGTCGTCCACGGTGTGGTGCCGGTCCCGGGCAAAGTTCCGGATTTGTATGGTGCGGCCTGAAACAAGCCCCTGTTTGATGGCCCGGCTGATCATGCCGTGGTCGAAAAACGCCTGCACCAGCTCCGGAAAAAGGGTCAATACAAAAAATTCCATGACAAAGCTTATTCATATCCCCGGGGCAGACAGGTTGTCACGGTTTTGCCTTCAAGGTCCACGTGTGTCACAAACTGCCGGTGCATGGGGATCAGAATTTCTTTGTCCCGGTTTTTGACCACCAGCACATCATGGGCAGCGGTGGGGATTATGGTGTCAATAACCCCCAGGTTTCCACGGTTTTTGTCAACCACGTTCAGGCCGAATAAATCCTGCCAGTACCAGGCATCTTCTTCCGGTTCCGGCAGCTGCTGCCGGTGGATCAACACCTCTTTGCCGGCCAGGTCATCTGCCATATCCCGGCTGTCCACACCTGACAGGCGCATTAACAGGCCTTTTTTCCAGTCACTGCATTTTTCTATGACATAGGGTGTAACGGCATCTGTGTTTTCCGTTCTTAAAAACAAGCGGTTTCCCGGGACAAAAACATCCAGGGATTCCGCAAAGGACCAGACCTTGAGCTTGCCGTCCAGCCCATGGACACCGGTTATCTTTCCCATGACCAGCAGTTCATCCGGCTTTGGCAGATCATCCGGGCCTGTGTGTGATGACGCTGTTTTACTCAATGATCTCCAGAACCGTTCTTTTTTTCAGCTTGGTGGAAGCGGCACTTAAAATGGTTCTCATGGCCCGGGCTGACCTGCCCTGTTTGCCTATCACCTTACCCAGATCCTCTTTTGCCACCTTCAGTTCCAGAACCGATGTCTGATCTCCGATTACTTCCGATACATGAACCTCTTCAGGATTGTCCACCAATGCCTTGGCAATGTATTCTATCAGCTCTTTCATATGTTCTTCTCCTTGCAGTCATGCGGGGTGAGAATACCAGGTATGTCACAAACGTTCAGGTTCAGGCGGATGCGGCTTGTTCCGGCTCGGCAGCCTTTTTTTTCAAAATGCTCTGCACAGTGGTGGAAGGTTTGGCACCCTGCTCCAGCCAGTACGCGATCCTGTCCTGTTTCAACACCACGGCAGCCGGCTCGGTCATGGGGTCATAGGTGCCCAGGGCTTCTAAAAATCTGCCGTCCCTGGGGGCCTCGATGTCGGCTGCCACAATTCTGTAAAAAGGTTTCTTTTTGGTACCTTTGCGGGTCAATCTGATTCTTACGGACATATTTTATTTTCTCCTTAAAACGGCAGCATGCCTTTTAATGAACGCATGCCGCCTTTATTAAACTTCTTGATCATTTTCATGGACTGGGTGTAGCTTTTCAAAAGTTTGTTGACATCCTGGACACTTGTCCCGCTGCCAAGGGCAATTCTTTTTTTCCGGGAGGCTTTTATAATCGCAGCTTTCTCTCTTTCTTCCGGGGTCATGGAATTGATGATTGCCTCGATTTTAACAAATTCTTTGTCATTGATATCCAATCCCTTGAGCTGCTTTTTGCTCATTCCCGGCAGCATGCCTAAAAGGTCCTTGACAGACCCCATTTTCCGGACGGTTTTCATCTGGTTCCTGAAATCCTCCAGAGTAAACGCGTTCTGCCGCAGTTTTTTTTCCAGGGATTTGGCTTCTTTTTCATCCACTGCTTCCTGGGCCCGCTCAATAAAGGAAAGGGTGTCTCCCATGCCCAGAATTTTGGATGCCATCCGGTCCGGGTGAAACGGTTCCAGGTCAGTGGATTTTTCCCCCACACCGATAAACTTCAAGGGCTTGCCTGTCACCGCCTTGATGGACAGGGCCGCACCGCCTCTGGCATCCCCGTCCATTTTGGTCAGGATAACCCCGGTGAGGGCGAGGCGCTGGTCAAATGATCCGGCAATATTGACAGCATCCTGTCCGGTCATGGCATCTGCCACCAGAAGTATCTCTGACGGGTTCACACCTTTTTTCAGGGTTTCCAGCTCCGCCATCAGGGTGTCATCCATGTGCAGGCGCCCGGCAGTGTCATACAACAGGGTGTCGTATCCCTGCTCCCTTGCTGCCAGTTGGGCATTCTGGCAGATGTTGAGGGGCTTCATGTCAGCTGTGGTATCAAAAACCGGCAGATCCAGCTGAATGCCGATTTTTTTCAATTGTTCAATGGCAGCCGGCCGGTACACATCCACCGGTACCAGAAACGGCTTCCTTCCCTGCTTGCGCAGGTATCTGCCCAGTTTTCCGGCTGTGGTGGTTTTACCGGATCCCTGCAAACCCACCAGCATGATGGATCCCATGGTGCCGGTCTTCAAATCAAGGTCCTGGTGTTCAGAGCCCATCATCTGCGTGAACGCGTCATACACGATCTTGATGACCTGCTGGCCCGGGGTCAGGCTCTGCATCACCTCCTGGCCCAGTGCCCGGCTCTTTATATCTGAAATGACATTTTTTGCAACCTTATAATTGACATCAGCCTCAAGAAGTGCCATTCTCACCTGTTTGAGACCATCTTCAATGTTTTTCTCATTCAGAGTGCCATGGCCCTTTAATTTTTTAAAGACCGAATCAAGCCTGTCACTTAAATTTTCAAACATAAAAAGACCACTCCCAAAATTTCAAATCAAATCATTGAATTTAGACCAGGATCCGTGATAAGTCAAGAAAATAATACATGCGTGAGCAGGCAAAAACCCATGGAAAACATTTTAAATTATACCAGGGAAGACCTTTCCCTGTGGCTTGAAAAAAACGGTATCCGATCCTTTCGGTCCGGTCAGGTATTCAAGTGGCTTTATTTGAAGCTGGCAAATGATTTCGAACAGATGACCGATCTGGGCAAAGACCTGCGCACGTTGCTGTCCAGCCATTTTTATTTTGACTGCCTGACCCTGATAGACAAACAGGTGTCAGCGGATACCACCACAAAATATCTGTTCAGACTGCAGGACGGTGCCTGTATTGAATCAGTGCTCATCCCGGGAAAAGACCATTTTACCCTGTGTGTTTCCTCCCAGGTGGGGTGTGCCATGAACTGCCGGTTCTGCCTTACTGCCAAAGGCGGGTTTGTCAGAAACCTCAGTGTGGGTGAAATTATTGCCCAGATCCGGGAGGTGCGGGGGTTTTTGCGCCATAACCACATTGACCCATTGAAGTTGTCCAATATCGTGTTCATGGGCATGGGGGAACCCCTGGCCAATTATGACAATCTGATCCAGGCCCTGGAAATTATCACAGATACCGATTTCGGCTTGAAATTTGCCACCAGACGGGTCACGGTATCCACCTGCGGTCTTGTGCCGGGAATCCTGGCCCTTGGAAAGGCATCTTCCGTTAACCTGGCAGTATCCCTCAATGCAACGGACAACCGGACCAGGTCCCGGCTCATGCCGGTCAACAACACCTATCCTCTGGAAAAACTGCTGGCAGCATGTCAGGATTTTACCATGAAGCCCAGAAACAAGATCACCTTTGAATATATTTTGATCAAAGGGATCAATGATACGCCCGGACATGCCGGACACCTGGTCAGGCTGCTTGCCCCGGTTCGGGCCAAGGTCAACCTCATTGCATTCAACCCGCACCCGGGCTGCGATCTGGAGCCGCCTGATCCGCAAACGGTCCAGGCATTTCTCCAGATCCTGCTGGACAGGAATATGACTGCGATACTCAGAAAAAGCAAAGGGGGTGACATTCTGGCTGCCTGCGGTCAGCTGCGCGCCAGACAAGCATGTGCCAATGCCATTGAAAACCGCTGAAAGATCCTTATATTCAGCTATAGGATTGAAAAATGGGGTACATTTCAGGACAAATACACCAAACCCGTAAATGTGAATGGAAAAAATCATGAATGATATCAGTTTGGAAAACAAAAGAGTTCTCATTGTTGACGATGAACCGGATGTGCTGGATTCTCTGGAAGAACTGCTGGATATGTGTAATGTGGCGCGGGCCCAGTCCTTTGAAGAAGCTGACAGGCTTTTGCATGAGCAGGAATTTGATATTGCGGTACTGGATATTATGGGGGTGGATGGATACCAGCTGCTGGAAACCGCCAATAAAAAAGATATTGTGACCGTGATGCTCACCGCCCATGCCTTAAGTCCTGAAAACATTAAAAAATCCTATCTCGGGGGAGCGTGTTCCTATATCCCCAAAGAAGAAATGATCAATATAGAAACCTTTCTTCTGGATGTGCTCAAGGCAAAAAAAGAGGGAACAAATCCCTGGACCAGCTGGTACAAACGCCTGGCTTCCTTTTGTGAAAAAAAATTCGGCAAGGACTGGGACAAGGATGAAAAAGAGTTCTGGGAAAAAATGATCTATTATTGATCACCTGTCCTGTCCCCATATGATGGCGGCTAACACGACCCATATGGTGCCGGTCAAAAAAACTGCCGGTCAGATTTTCAGCGACTGGAAATCTGACACAGCAGAGGTGGTGACGGTAACCTGGGTCTGCCGCCCTTTTGCTGTTACCCTGATCGCTGTAATTTCACCGGGCCCGGCCTTGGTATAGGCAGCGGTCATGGCTGCTGCTGTCAGGATCTGTGGTTTGTCAAACCTGCCGGTCAGCAGGGTGACAGGACCGGGCAGATATGCATGATCAAGGCGGGCATCCACTGCAGGGTCATACCAGGCCAGCATCTGCTGGTTGTCATGCATGGACCGTCCTATCACCAGTTTGCAGTCTTCTGTAAGCCGAAAATGCCGGCCGTATTTGAGCAGATGCAAATGGCGCACCTCCCGGGTTTTCTGGATAAAAAGCAGGTCCCTGAGCCTGATGGAAAACTGTTTGTCCGTGAGCAGACAGCCCCCGGCAGGGGCAGGGTATTCGGTAATCCCCAGCTTTTGGGCCAGAGCCATCTGGTCTTTTCTGGACCGGCCGCTGATACCCAAAAGCCTGGTTCTGTCCACCAGGCCGGATTTTTCCATCCGGGTTTCCGGCAGGCACAAGGCGCTTAAGGGCCTGAGGATAGCACCTTTAAAAAAACTGTTTTTCTCCACATACTGGAGGGCGTTTTTTGTCTGGGATTTGGGCCGCTGGCCCACCACCTCTCCGCTGAACAAAAAATCAAACCCCTGTTCCTTCATGATATGTCCTGCTTTTTCAAACATCAGGGCATGGCAGTCCATGCAGGGGTTCATGTTCTTGCCGAACCCCGCTTTGGGGGCGGACATCATGTGCATGTAGGCTGTGGTGATATCCTGGACCAGAAGGGGGATGCTGCAGTGTTCCGATGCTTTTTGTGCCTTTTCAGCGGAAAAAAACGGGGTCTCGAAACTGATCCATGTTACATCAATGCCCTGGTTTTTGAGCACCAGCCCTGCCAGCATGCTGTCCAGTCCGCCGGAACACAGCCCCAATGCCCTGACAGGGCTTGTACTTTTTTTTTGTGTCATATATAAGATTCTTTCATGAACAAGGCCAATATTACATTTTTGCTCCGGACATTAAAAGACCGGTACCCGGATGTCAAGACCCAGCTGGTGCACAAGACCCCGTTTCAGCTGCTGACAGCCACCATTTTGTCAGCCCAGTGCACCGACCGCCAGGTAAATCTGGTTACACAAAAGCTTTTTATCCGGTTCCCGGATCCCGGCGCATTGGCTGAAGCTTCTCTGGCAGACATCAAAAAACTGATCTATTCCACAGGATTTTACAACAACAAAGCCAAAAATATCAAGGCCTGTGCCCGGGCCCTGTTGGACCGTCATAACGGCCAGGTGCCCCATGAACTGGATCTTTTGGTGAAACTGCCGGGAGTGGGAAGGAAAACCGCCAATGTGGTGAGGTCGGCTGCCTTCGGCCTTCCTGCCATTGTGGTGGATACCCATGTGCTGCGCATATCCGGCCGACTGGGTCTGACCAAAAGCCGTGATCCGGTGAAGGTGGAATTCGGTCTCATGAAGATCATTCCTGAATCTGCCTGGAGTGATCTGTCTTTGCAGTTCATCTATTTTGGAAGAGAAATCTGTGATGCCAGAAAACCCTTGTGCAGCACCTGCCCATTGTTTGATATCTGCGTTTTTCCAGGCAAGGGATAAAATACATTCACGGCGGTCTGGACCAAAGACCGATGGTGATAGTGCTCAGTGCCGTATATGGGTGAGGCTTATGATGATCAGGGAGCGCACATGGTCATCATCCAGAGAGTAATACACAATTTTTCCCTGGCGCCGGTTCTTGACGATTTTAAGCCCCCTGAGAATGCGCAGCTGGTGGGATACGGCAGATTCGCTCTGGCTGCAGATGGCGGCAATGTCACAGACGCAGTGCTCCGTGTCCAGAAGACACAGCACAATTTTCAGCCGGGAGGGATCACCCAGGGCCTTGAATATGGCCGACATCCCCATAATGTCTTCCGGCGCAGGCAAAGAGAGCAGGGTGGCACTTACCTTTGCAGCGTCGATGCATTTTTCTGAACATACATCCATCTCTTTTTCATCCATGTACGTCATTCCCGGTTCTGCTTCCGGTGGGGGCAGGCATCAAGGGTGTCAATAAAGGCCACAAATTTTTTAAAGGTGTGGGTGTCCATGGCATGTTCCATGCGGCAGGCGGTTTCATCTGCCCGGTCTTCATCCACTTCCAGTATCCTGAATAAAAAATCCTTGAGCACCATATGGCGGTGTTCAATTTTTTTTGCAATTTTTTCCCCTTCCGGGGTCAGGGTTACGTACCCGTAAGGCTCGTAATTGATCAGGTTCTGGGAAGCCAGTTTTTTAAGCATTCCAGTGACAGATCCTCTTTTGATATTGAGTTTTGCCGCAATATCCTTGGACCGGGCCACTGTTTTTGTGGTCTGCAGCGCCAGTATGGTTTCCAGATAATCTTCCAGGCTTTCGGAAAGGGGAATGGTTTTTTCCATGGGTTTTCCTCCATTTTGTTTGTCCTGTCCTTTTTATATCTTCTTGATATAATAAGTCAAACAAATATTTTAATGAAATTTTTAATAATGTTGTTGACTAAACTAAAAGTTAGTTGTATTAAACTTTGAAAACCAAAACCAAAACCAAAACCAAAACCAAAACCCGTATCAGTGCATATGCATTCACACAAAGGAGAAAACCAATGCCATATATTCCATTGAGACAGATGCAGGTGAATCAGGCCGGCATTATTACCGGTATCAAGGCCAGGGGCGAACTGGGCACAAGGCTTCGGGACATGGGTCTGGTTCCGGGCAAAGAGATCCGAATCCAGGGCAAAGCCCCGCTGTATGATCCGGTGTCATTGCGGATCATGGGATTCACCCTGACCCTGCGTAACAATGAAGCAGACCATATTCTTGTGGAGGTGAAGTAAAATGGGTATTTCCATCGCTTTGGCCGGCAACCCCAATTCCGGCAAAACAACCTTGTTCAATGTCCTCACCGGTGCCAGACAGCACGTGGGCAATTATCCCGGGGTAACCGTGGAAAAAAAACAGGGACAATGCGTATCAGGCACTGATGAATTTCATGTGGTGGATCTGCCGGGCACTTATTCGTTGAGTGCCTATTCCCTGGAAGAGGTGGTGGCCAGAGATTTTATCGTCAAGGAACAGCCGGCCATGGTTGTTAACATTGTGGATGCATCCAACCTGGAGCGTAATCTGTATCTTACCCTTCAGTTCATGGAAATGGGTACACCTGTCTGCATTGCCCTGAATATGATGGATGTGGCAAAAAAAAGGGGTATTGACATTGATATGGAAAAACTGTCCGCCCTGCTGGGTGTGCCGGTGGTACCCATGGTGGCCCGGACCGGTAAAGGCCGGGATGATCTGCTCAAAACCGTGGCAGCCCATGCCAAAATCCGGACAAAATCCCTGCAGATATCCTATGGCCGGGATATTGATCAGACCCTTGATGAGATGGTGGAAAAGATCGGTTCTGAAAATTTTCTGACCAAACAATACCGCCCCCGGTGGGTGGCATTAAAATACCTGGAAAGTGAT